>DPMS01000940.1 GCA_003541285.1 Actinomycetota bacterium | reverse complement strand
TCATGCGGCACGAGTACGAGGAAAAGGGCACCGGGCCCACGGTCCGGGTCCTGGGCAAGACGTCGGGAGTCAGCGTCAAGGAGCTCTACCAGCTGTTCCCGAAGGGCCCGGCGAAGGTCGCCGCCAAGGTGGCCGGTATCCCCAAGCCCCGGGGCTGCATCTAAACCCGGCCGCGGGTGACCCGGCACCCACACCAGCGTCAGCGCGGCCCCACCGGGCGGCCCGCGAAAGGGAGTTCCGTCATGGAAGGCAAGATCGAGAAGGTCTCGATCATCGTGTCGAAGGGGTCACTTGAAGGCATCTACCCGGCCCTGATCATGGCCAACGGTGCCCGGGCCGAGGGTATCGAGGCCAACCTGTTCTTCACGTTCTTCGGCCTCGACGCGGTCAGCAAGAAGCGGCACGACCACATCAAGATGGCCACGGTCGGCAACCCCGGGCTTCACATGGCGACCCTGCTGGGCGCCCTGCCCGGCGTGCCGGGGCTGATGACCCACTACCTGGACCACAAGATGGACAAGCTCGACATCCCGCCGATCCCCGAGTTCATCGAGATGATCGCTGACACCGGGGCCGGGCTGTATGGCTGCCTGGCCTCTTGTGACCTGTTCGGGATCACCAAGGACGACCTGGTCGACCAGGTCAAGGACATCATCACCGTCGGTGAGTTCTACGAGATGGCAGCCGGCGGCCAGATCATCTTCACCTAGGCCGGCTGTCCGGGCTCGCCAGCGCGGCGGCAAGACCCGATGAGGGCGCGAGCCGCTTCACGCCTCGTGGTCGAAGAGCAAGGCGAGAGCGTCGTCGAGCCTGCGCATCGTGGACGCGGCCAGCTGCCCGACCCGCTCCCGTGCGAGCCGGTCCCGGCGGACCCGGACCGCCGAATAGGACTCCAGGTGGCCTGCGATCGGGTCGGCGGGGCTGAGCGCGACCACGTACGGCGACTCGCTCAGATCCGGCCGGTCGCTGACCTTGACCACGAGCGGATGGCCGGTGATGGCGTTGAATCCGTCGTTGCTGACAATGGCGACGAACCTGGCCCTGCCCAGCCCCGAATAGGCGTAGATATCACCGCGGTTCACGCTGCGCCCTTGCCCGCACCTGGCCCGGGGAAATCGCCCGCGTTGGCCTCGGCCCATTCCGCCCAGGCGTGCCCCGTCCGCCGGTCAGCCTCGGCGATGGGGCCGGCCGCATCGCGCTGTACCTTCTCGCGAGCCGCCCTTGCCATCCAGGCGGACATCGACAGCCCCGCCCGTTCGGCCTCGATCTTGGCCTGCCGGTAGGCACTCTCCCCCATGCTGATGCTGAAGGTCTTCACAGACATGTCCACAAGATTATCGATGACCACGCTGCGATCGGGGCAGTCGGCATGTTTGGCACAAAGTGCCCTGCGGTGGGCAGGTAGCGCGGAAGGGATGACGGCGGGCCCGGCGGGCGGGTGGCGCGCCTGACGCGCGCGATCCCGGAAAGTCCCGGCAGGAAAGGGTAGAAAGTCCTTGCTGGTAAGGAAATCTGCGGGTTGCGGCAGCAGGGCAGGGGGGAGTTACCTTCGCAGCGAGGGTTGGCGACCGGCCGGAGCTGAGCTGGTTACTGAAACGGGAAGGGGGTCCGAACATGGGCGGACCCGGAAGCGGGCAGGGACCTGAGGTGATGGGCGGTCCTGAGCCTGATGAGCAGGCCACCGATCTCATGGGTGGCGCGGAGCCTGACGAGCAGGCCACGNNGGCCACGGACACGATGGGCGGCGCGTAAGGATCCGCGCGCCCCGGCCCGGTGACGGCGGGCACCGGAGCGGGAGGGTGGCCGAAGATGCCGACCAGGCCGGAGTCCTTGCTGCAGCGACCCGCCGGCCAGGAACGCCGGCAGCGGCAGCGCCTGGTCCGCCGCGTGGTAGATGACCGGCAGGAACGAGCACAGCCGCAGGCCGGCTTCGACCCGCAGGCCGCGGGTGAGGGACAGGGCGAAGGCATACGCACCCAGGTGCGCGTATGAGTGGGAGAGCATCACGCCCTTGGGCAGGGCCGTCGTGCCGGAGGTGAACAGGATCTGCCAGATGCCGTCCCCATGGACGGTGACGTCGGGCCCGGCCGCGGGCTGCCCGTCAGCAGCACCCGGTCGCCCCGGATCAGCCCGCGAGCCAGCGGGCCGTTGGCGAACCGGTTGACGGCGTCGCTGGCCTGACGGTACGTGAGGCGCTCGAAGGCCGGCTCACCGAATGCCCCGGCCCAGCCGGCCAGGGCGATCCGGTCCGGCCTGCTCCAGGTCACCCGCTCCAGGATGTCGCCCACACAGACCCGGTCCCAGCGGTTGTCCGAACGCCGGTTGAACAGGCTCGTGACGTCGATCGGCACGGCGGGCTCCCTCGCTCGCGGTGCTCGCGTTGGTGAATGATGAACCACCTGCTCGTATGCCGTCAAGATTCGCAGGCCCGCCCTTCCGCTCACTCAGCGGACATGGTTCCATCGGGAGAGCAAAGATCGTGAGCCGCGTGCTAGTGAATTACCGCTCACTATTGGGAGACGGCATGGAGTTCGACGACACCCCCGCGCAGCAGGCGCTGCGCAAGGCCGTCGCCGGGATCGCGGGGGAGTTCGGGGGCGCGTACTACGCTGCCCACGCCCATGCCGGGGAGCCGTGCACGGAGTTGTGGCGAGCCCTCGGCGACGCCGGCTACCTCGGGGTCAACGTGCCGGAGGAGTACGGCGGCGGGGGAGCCGGGCTGACCGAACTCGCCATCGTGTGCGAGGAGGTGGCCGCGCAGGGCTGCCCGCTGCTGCTGGTGCTGGTCTCCAGCGGGGTGTCCGGCGAGATCATCGCCAGGTACGGCAGCCCCGAGTGCAAGCAGCGCTGGCTGCCGGGCCTGGCCAGCGGCACCGGCACGATCGTGTTCGCGATCACCGAGCCCGATGCCGGCTCCAACACCCACAAACTGTCCACCACCGCCAGCCGTGACGGGGACGAGTGGGTGCTGCGCGGCACCAAGTACTTCATCTCCGGCGTGGACCAGGCGGACGCCATCCTGGTGGTGGCCCGCACCGGCACGGACGAGGAGACCGGCCGGGGGCGGCTCTCGCTGTTCCTGGTCCGCACCGGCACACCGGGCCTGACCGCCACCGTGTTGCCGGTCGACGCGATGCTGCCCGAGCGTCAGTTCACGCTGTTCTTCGACGATGTCCGGCTCGGGCCCGAGGCGCTGGTGGGAACCGAGGGCGAGGGTTTCGCCCAGGTCTTCCACGGGCTCAATCCCGAGCGAGTCACCGCCGCGGCCGCCGCGGTTGGGGTCGCGCGGTACGCGCTCGGGCGGGCTGCCGGGTACGCGCGCACCCGCGCGGTCTGGGGGGAGCCCATCGGCACCCACCAGGGCGTTGCCCATCCGCTGGCCAAGGCGAAGATCGAGACCGAGCTGGCGGCGCTGATGGCTCGTAAAGCCGCCTGGTTGCACGATCATGGGCGGCCCGCGGGCGAGGCGGCCAACATGGCCAAATACGCCGCCGCCGAGGCCGCCGCCGCCGCCGTGGACCAGGCCATCCAGACCCACGGCGGAAACGGGATGAGCGCCGAGTACGGCCTGGTCCCGCTCTGGGGCCTGGCCCGGCTGCTGCGGATCGCCCCGGTCAACCGGGAGATGCTGCTCAACTACGTAGCCCAGCACAGCCTCGGCCTCCCGAGGTCCTATTGAGCGCCGTGGGCAGCCAGGTGTCGGCTGCGCGGGCGGCGGAGGGGACGGTCCTGCGCTCGTCGCTCGTCACCGGCTCGGCGGAGTACCAGGCGAACCGGTCGGCACAGCTGGCGCTGCTCGGCCAGCTCGAGGAACAGCTGGAGCTGGCCAGGGCGGGCGGCGGCCCCCGGTACGCGGAGCGCCACCGCGCCCGGGGGCGGCTGCTGGCCAGGGAGCGGATCGAGCTGCTGCTCGACCGGGACGCCCATTTCCTGGAACTGTCGGCGCTGGCGGCGTGGGGAACCGAGTTCACCGTGGGGGCGAGCCTGATCACCGGCATCGGCGTGGTGAGCGGGGTCGAGTGCGTCCTGATCGCCCATGACCCGACCGTCCGCGGCGGCGCGATGAACCCCTACTCGCTGCGCAAGTCGCTGCGCGCGCTGGAAATCGCGCGGCGCAACCTGCTGCCGGTCATCAACCTGGTCGAATCCGGTGGCGCCGATCTGCCCACCCAGTCCGAGCTGTTCGTCCCGGCCGGCAAGATCTTTCACGACCTGACCGCGCTGTCCGCGCTGGGCGTGCCCACGATCGCCCTGGTCTTCGGCAACTCCACCGCGGGCGGGGCGTATGTGCCGGGCATGTGCGACTACGCGGTGCTGGTGGACCGGCAGGCCAAGGTGTTCCTCGGCGGCCCGCCGCTGGTCAAGATGGCCACCGGGGAGGACGCCGACGATGAGGAACTCGGCGGCGCCCGGATGCACTCGCAGATTTCCGGGCTGGCCGACTACTTCGCCACCGACGAGCGGGACGCGATCAGGATTGGCCGCCGGATCGTCTCCGAGCTCAACTGGCGCAAACTGGGCCCGCCGCCGTCGCTGCCGGCCGACGAGCCGGTGTATGACCCCGGCGAACTGCTCGGCATCGCGCCCGCCGACATCCGGCTGCCGTTCGACCCGCGCGAGGTGCTCGCCCGGGTGGTCGACGGATCCAGGTTCGGCGAGTACAAGGAGTCGTACGGCACCAGCCTGGTCACCGGCTGGGCGTCGGTCCACGGGTACCCGGTCGGCATCCTGGCCAACGCCCGGGGGGTGCTTTTCAGCGAGGAATCCAGGAAGGCGACGGAGTTCATCCTGCTGGCCAACCAGAGCGACACCCCGCTGCTCTTCCTCCAGAACACCACCGGCTACATGGTCGGCACCAGCTACGAGCAGGGCGGGATCATCAAGGATGGGGCAAAGATGATCAACGCGGTCACCAGCAGCACGGTGCCGCACATCACCCTGAACATGGCCGCCTCGTTCGGGGCCGGCAACTACGGCATGTCCGGCCGTGCCTATGACCCGCGGCTGCTGTTCGCCTGGCCGGGATCCAAGCTCGCGGTGATGGGCGCGGCTCAGCTGGCGGGGGTGATGTCGATCGTGGGCAAGGCCGCGGCGCAGGCCGCCGGGCGGCCGTTCGACGCGGATGCCGACGAGCAGCGGCGGCAGCTCATTGAGGCGCAGATCGAGAAGGAGTCGCACGCCTTCTTCGTCACCGCACGGCTGTATGACGACGGGCTGATCGACCCCCGCGACACCCGGACCGTGCTGGGCATCGCGCTGTCGGCCGCACACTCCGCCCCCGTCGGGGGACGCCGCGGGTTCGGCGTCTTCCGCATGTGAGGACCGATGCCAGCTATCAGCAAGCTACTGGTCGCCGGGCGCGGAGAGATCGCGCTGCGGATCATGCGCACGGCCCGGGAACTGGACATGGCCACGGTGGCGGTCTTCAGCGACCCCGACGCGGACGCGCCGTTCGCCGCCGCCGCCGACGAGGCGGTGCATCTGCCGGGCGCGGCGCCCGCACGGACTTACCTGCGTGGTGAGGCGATCATCGCGGCCGCCCGCCTGACCGGGGCGCAGGCCATCCACCCCGGCTACGGGTTCCTGTCGGAGAACGCCGGCTTCGCCCACGCCTGCGCGCAGGCCGGGCTGATCTTCGTGGGTCCCACCCCCGAGGCGATCGAGGCGATGGGCTCGAAGATCAGGGCCAAGGAACTGATGGCCGCCGCCGGCATCCCGGTCCTGCCCGGCGTGGCCATCCCGGTGGGAGAACGCCGGCCCGGGGGCGGGGCCGGGGACAGCGGGCTGGGCGGGGTGGCGGCCGGGATCGGGTACCCGCTCCTGGTGAAGGCCGCCTACGGCGGCGGCGGCCGGGGCATGCGCATCGTGACCAGCCCCGATGAGCTGGCCGAGGCGGTAGCCAGCGCCAGCCGCGAGGCGGCGTCAGCCTTTCGGGACGGGACCGTGTTCCTGGAGCGGTTCGTGGAGCGGCCCCGGCACATCGAGGTGCAGATCGTCGGGGACAGCCACGGCAACGTCGCCCACCTGTTCGAGCGNNTCCAGGTCGAGCACCCGGTCACGGAGATGGTGACCGGCCTTGACCTGGTCGCCGTGCAACTGGCCGTCGCCGAGGGCCAGCCTCTGCCGGCTGCCGTGACACAGGCTCGTATCAGTGGCCACGCAGTCGAGGCCCGGCTGTACGCCGAAGACCCCGGCGCGGGTTTCCAGCCCGCCACCGGCACCGTCCACCGGGTCGCCGTGGCCGGCCTGGCGGGCGTGCGGGTGGACGCCGGCGTCACGGCCGGCTCGGTGGTGACCCCGCACTACGACCCGCTGCTGGCGAAGATCATCGCCCATGGCCCCACCCGCGACGCCGCATGCCGCCGGCTGGCCAGGGCGCTGGCGCGGGCGCAGCTGCATGGCGTCACCACCAACCGGGACCTGCTGGCCGGGGTGCTGCGGGAGCCGGAATTCCGGGCCGGGGACATCGACACCGGCTATCTGGACCGGCACGACCCGGCCAAGCTCGGCGCGCCAGCCGACGGCGAGGCTGTCGCCCTGCACGCCGCTGCCGCCGCGCTGGCGGGCCAGGCCAGGCGGCGGGCGGCCGCCCCGCTGCTGCCCGGTCTCCCGTCCGGCTGGCGCAACGTGCCTAACGAGGACCAGGTGGCGGCCTACACCTGTGGCAGGGAGCAGATCGAGGTCCGGTACCGGGTAGGCCGGTCCGGGGTCCGGGTGGCGGTCGACGGGCAGCCGCTGGCGGTCGACGCCGTCCACCGGGCCAGCCCCGGCGAGGTGGATTTCACGGTCGGCGGGATCCGGCGGCGGGTCAGCGTGCACCGGGTAGGTGCGGCCGACTACGTGGACAGCGCGCTGGGAGCATCCGTCCTGACCGAGCTGGATCGCTTCCCGGTG
Organism: Actinomycetota bacterium; assembly: GCA_003541285.1. Taxonomy (GTDB): domain Bacteria; phylum Actinomycetota; class Actinomycetes; order Streptosporangiales; family Streptosporangiaceae; genus UBA9676. Next base: position 2,389 of record DPMS01000940.1, on the reverse strand, counting down.
CCGGACGCGCTCGCTGAGCCCGGATCGCTGCTTGCCCCGATGCCGGGCACGGTGGTGCGGGTCGCGGTCACGCCCGGCGAGCAGGTGGCAGCCGGGGCGCCGGTGGTGGTGATCGAGGCCATGAAGATGGAGCACACCATCCGCGCTCCCGAGCCGGGGGTGGTCACCCATGTCGGTGTCAGCGTCGGGCAGGCGGTGGATACCGGCACCCAGATCGTCCGGGTCGGGCCGCTGGCGCAAGGCAGTCAGGAACCGCAAGGGAGTCCGCATGAATGAGGTGGTCCGGTACGAGCTGGAAGGCCCGGTCGCCTGGCTGACGATCGACCGGCCGGAGGCACGCAACGCCCTGTCCGCGGCGGTCCGCGAGGGGCTGTTCGCCGGCCTGCGCCGGTTCAACGCCGACGGCGCAGCCCGGGTGCTGGTGCTCACCGGCGCCGGGGACAAGGCGTTCTGTGCGGGCGGTGACTTGAAGGAGATGGCCCAGACCGGCCTCAAGGTCCCGCCGGCCGAGTTCCTGCCACAGATCGGCCGGACCATCACCGTGCCCAAGCCGGTCATCGCTGCGGTCAACGGGGTCGCCTACGCGGGCGGGTTCCTGCTCGCCCAGAGTTGCGACCTGTGCATCGCCGCCGAGACGGCCGCGTTCGCTATCAGCGAGGTCAAGGTCGGCCGTGGCGCCCCGTGGGCCGCCCCGCTGCCGTGGCTGATCCCGCCCCGGGTGGCGATGCAGCTGCTGCTCACCGGCGACCCCATCACCGCCCGGCGGGCACATGAGATCGGCCTGGTCAACGAGGTGGTCCCGGCGGCGGACCTGCACGCCGCCGCACAGGCGATGGCGGAACGGGTCGCCGCCAACGCGCCGCTGTCGGTACTGGCAGGCAAGCGGACGGTGGGGCTCATCGCCGAGCACCCGCTCAGCGAGGCATTCGCGGCGGCGGACGCGATCTGGGAACCGGTGTACCTGAGCGAGGACGCGCAGGAGGGGCCGGCCGCGTTCGCCGGCAAGCGCCTGCCGGTTTGGAAGGGCCGCTGATGGCTGTGGACATGGCCGCCCTCACCGCGGATCTGGCGGCCGAAACCGAGGACCTCACCGCCATGCTGGCGCCACTGGCCGGCAAGGACTGGGAGCTGCCCACCCCCGCGGCCGGCTGGGCCATCCGTGACCAGGTCAGCCACCTGGCCTATTTCGACGAGGCGGCGACGCTGTCGGCCACCGACCCCGGCCGGTTCCAGCTCCAGGCGCAGCAGCTGATGGCCCGGCTCGGCGCGGACTTCACCGAGGCGATCGCCCGCGACTACCGGCAGCTGTCACCAGGTGAGCTGCGGGACTGGCTGGCTCGTGCGCGTGCCGAGTACCTGCGGGTCTTCGCCGGGCTCGACCCGTCGGCCAGGCTGCCCTGGTACGGCCCGCCGATGAGCGCGGCTTCCTCGGTCACCGCCCGGCTGATGGAGACCTGGGCGCACGGGCAGGACATCGCGGACGCGCTTGGCCATCAGCGCCAGCCAACCGCCCGGCTGCGGCATGTCGCCCACCTGGGCGTCGCCACTATGGCGTTCAGCTTCCAGTTGCGGGGCCAGCCGGTTCCGCAGACCCCGGTCCGGGTCGTGCTGACCCCGCCCGGGGCCGGCCAGGTGCCCTGGACGTGGGGTCCGCCGGACGCCGCTGACCTGGTCGAGGGTGACGCGCTCGACTTCTGCCTGCTGGTGACCCAGCGGCGCAACCGCGCCGACACCGGGCTGCGTGCCACCGGCCCGGCCGCTGGCGCCTGGCTCGACCTCGCACAGGCGTTCGCCGGCCCGCCAGGTCCCGGCCGGCCGCCACTGGCAGGAACCGGTCCGCCCGGTGCCGGCGGCCCGGACGAGGAGGAGCAGCCGTGACGGTGGCCGGCCCTGCCCGCCCGGCCGGCTCCGCCCCGCCCGCCGGAGCCAGGCGGCCGGTGCGGATCGCCAATTGCTCAGGGTTTTACGGCGACTGGCTGCCCGCCGCCCGTGACATGGTCGAGGGCGGGCCGATCGACGTGCTGACCGGCGACTACCTCGCCGAGCTGACCATGCTGATCTTGTGGAAAGCACGCCTGAAGGACCCGGCGGCCGGTTACGCGAAAACGTTCCTGCTCCAGCTTGAGCAGGTCCTCGGCACGTGCCTGGACCGGGGGATCAAGATCGTCGTCAATGCGGGCGGGCTGAACCCGGCCGGGCTCGCGGCCGAGGTGGACAAGCTCGCCGTCCGGCTCGGCCTGCAGCCCGCGGTCGCCTACATCACCGGGGATGACCTGCTGAGCCGGCTGGACGGCCTGCAGGCGGGCGGCACCGCCCTCGCCAATCTCGACACCGGCCAGACTCTTGCCGACGCGGGCGTCGAGCCGGTCACGGCCAACGCCTACCTGGG
>DPMS01000428.1 GCA_003541285.1 Actinomycetota bacterium | reverse complement strand
AGGTAACAGTCGGCGGCTGGCCCGCCGGCACCGCCGGTACAGGAAGCCAGGTATGAGTCTTTCCCTCAACGGACCAGGCCTCTGGTATGCCACCAGGGCGACCGGCCTGGTGACGCTGCTGTTGCTGACCGCCAGCGTTCTGCTGGGAGTTCTTACTGCCGGGCGGTTCGCCAGCGACAGGTGGCCACGGTTCCTCACCGTCGGGCTGCATCGCAACGTTTCCCTGCTGATCGGTGTGTTCCTGTTCCTGCACATAGGCACCACGGTGGTCGATACCTACACGAACATCCCGCTGATCTCCGCGTTCATCCCGTTCAGCACCTCGTACAAGACGGGCTGGCTCGCGCTGGGCGCGGTGGCGTGCGACCTGATGATCGCCCTGGTGGTGACCAGCCTGGTCAGGAACCGGCTGGGTCACAAGACGTGGCGGCGGATCCACTGGGCGGCCTACCTGTGCTGGCCGGTCGCCGTGGCACACGGCCTGGGCGCGGGCACCGACCGGACCACCATCTGGGTGTTCGCGCTCACCGTGCTCTGCGTCGCCACCGTCGCGGCGGTGGCCACCTGGCGCTTCGTCAGCTCTGCCAAGGCAGGTGCGCGGTGACCACACTGGCGGTCTCCTCCTACCAGGCACCGCAGCTGCGGCTGCCACGCCTGCTCGCTGGCGTCTCCTACCACCAGGCGGCCGGGCTGGCCGACCACGAGCGGATGTACGGCCCACTGCCGCTCCCCAGCGGCCGGCCAGGCCGTAACAGCCGGCAGCGGCCGGAACGGCTGATCGATCTCGTGGACAGGTCCGGTCTCACCGGACGGGGCGGGGCGGGTTTCCCCACCGGGCGCAAGATGCGCTCGGTGGTGACCTCTCCGGGCCGCGCGGTGGTCGTCGCCAACGGCGCGGAGGGTGAGCCTGCCAGCTGCAAGGACCGGCTCCTGCTGACCCGGGTGCCGCACCTGGTCCTGGACGGGATTGCCCTGGCCGCGTTCACCGTCAAGGCGGATGAGGCCTATCTGGTGGTCCACGGCCAGGAGACGGAGCTGCTGGCAAGCCTGGAGGACGCGATCGCGGAACGGCAGTCGGTTGGCGTCGATCCGGTGCCCATCCAGCTGGCCGGCATCCCCGGCCGGTACGTCTCCAGCGAGCAGTCCTCGATCGTGCAGTTCATCAACGGCGGCCCCGGCAAGCCGACCTTCTCGCCGCCGCGCCCGAACGAGCGTGGGGTGAAGGGGCGGCCCACCCTGGTGAACAACGTCGAGACGCTCGCCCACCTGGCACTGATCGCCCGGTACGGGGACGGCTGGTTCCGCAGCATCGGGCTGCCGTCCGCCCCCGGTTCCACCCTGGTCACCGTGGGCGGCGCGGTTGCCCGGCCCGGCGTCTACGAGATCGAGATGGGCACCCCGATCGGGCAGGTGGTGATGCTCGCNNGTCAGCTACCTGGCGGAGGAGACCGCGCAGCAGTGCGGGCCGTGCATGTTCGGCCTGCCCGCTCTCGCCGATGCCCTCATCGACCTCGCCTGGCAGGGCGGACGGGGCCGGGCGCTCGACCAGATCGCAACGCTCATCCCACTCATCGAGAAGCGCGGCGCCTGCCGTCATCCCGACGGGGCCACCCAGCTGGTGCGCAGCGCGCTCACGGCGTTCGCCGCGGACGCTCGCTGGCACGACCAGCAGGGCCCCTGCTACGGCGTGCGCCGTGCCCCGCTGCTGCCGATACCGGGTGACGAGGAAAGAGAGTGGGGCTGGACATGAGGTACCAGTTGCGCGTCAATCCGATCGCCTGCGTGGGCCATGGCATGTGCGCCGAGCTCCTGCCAGAGATCATCGAGCTCGACCCGTGGGGTTACCCCATCCTGACCTCGCCGAACGTCCCGCGGGGCGTCCTGGATCACGCGAGGCGGGCCGTTGACGCCTGCCCGACCCTGGCGCTGCTGATGGAGGAAGCCAGCGGCAAGCACCACTGACGGAGAAGGTCGGCGGCAAGCACCACGCACCGGGCCGGAGCTGGGACCTGGGGGGGACGACTGGGGGAACCTCGGCGGGCGCCTGCCAGCGCTCCCATGGCCGGGTGCCGCACCCCTCAGTCGTCTCCCCCCCAGGAAGTCACCTGCGTGGCAGCCGAGGGCACGCCGGCCGTGCAGGACACCGTCATGGTCACCGTGCGCTGGGAGGACTTGAACACAACCTGCGCGGTGGCGGCCGGCCCGCGGACCACGTTCCTGGCCTCAAAGCCCTGCTGCGGACTCCAGGACAGCAGATAGGCGCCCTCGGTGGCGCAGCCAGCCACGACTGTCCCTCCCCCGGAGCTGAGCACGGTACCGCTCGATGACTGCGGGCTCGCCGGGGGGGTGGCGGAGGGCGTGCTGCTGGACTGGACGCGCCGCCTGGTGATCGGGGTCGCCGCCTGGCCGATGCTGACGGACGGCGCGAAGCTCGGCACCGGCGCCGGCGATTCGGCCGCCTCACTGGCGAGATCCCGCTTGATCATCGCGGCGGTCAACTGCCGGCTGGGCGCGTCGGCGATACCCTCACCGAGCCTGGACACGGCCAGCAGGCTGCCCCCGGTCGCGGCGACAGTCCCGAGCAGCCAGGCGCCGATGCCGATGAGGATGCGGGTTCGCACACTGCCGAGACTCACTGATGTGACCTTAAGGCCGGGTAAAGCTCTTCTCAAGGGAACCGCGGCGACCGCCCCGCCGATACGGGATCTTGCTGCAGGTAATGACGGATACCGGATACCGTCATGCTGTGGCACAGCTCTTGCTTGTGGAGGACGACGCTGCCATCCGGGCTGCCCTGATCAGGGCGTTGACCGAGCGGGGCCATGCGGTGACGAGCATGGCCGGCGCGATGGCGGCACTTCAGCACGTCCTTGAGTCGCCACCGGACCTTATCCTGCTTGACCTGGGCCTGCCCGACCTGGGCGGGTACGAGGCGCTGCGGATGATGCGCGCGGTGAGCTCCATCCCGGTGGTGGTCATCACCGCCCGTGATGACGAGTCCGAGATCATCCGGGTACTGGATGCCGGGGCCGATGATTACGTGATCAAGCCGTTCGGCGCGGGCCAGATCGACGCGAGGATACGGGCGGTGCTCCGGCGGTCCGGCCAGAACGAGGTGAAAAGCGGGAGCCCGCTCGAAGTTGGCGGCCTGCGGCTGGACCCCGAGGGGCATGAAGCCACGCTGGACGGCGCCCGGCTGGACCTGAGCCGGCGCGAATTCGATCTGCTCCACTACCTCGCGCTTCACGCCGGGCAGGTGGTCACCCGGCGTGACCTGCTCACGCATGTCTGGCGGATGCCTTACGGCGGCGCCGACAAGACCGTCGACGTTCATGTGTCGTGGCTGCGCCGCAAGCTCGGCGAGACCGCGCAGCAGCCCCGCTACCTGCACACCGTGCGCGGGGTCGGGATCAAGCTCAGCGCACCCTGATGAAATTTCGCGTCATCTTGCTCGTCGTGGCGACCAGTTCGCTGGTGCTGGTCTCCTTCCTGGTTCCGCTCGCGCTGGTGCTGCGCACGGTGGCCGCCGACCGGGCGATCAGCACGGCAACCAGCCAGGCCCAGAACCTGGCCCCGCTGGTCACCACCCTCAGCGTGAGCCAGTTGCGGCTGACGGTGGACCAGATGAACGCGGAGAACAGCACCAGCCCGGTCACGGTCTTCCTGCCCGGGGGGACTGCGCTGGGCAAGCCGGCACCCCGGTCTGACTCAGTCAAGCTGGCCGCCAGAGGCAGCAGCTTCCCCGCCGCCACGGCTGGCGGCGTCGAGGTTCTGGTAGCCGTGCAGGGCCTGCCCGCTGGCACCGCCGTCATCCGTACCTTTGTTCCCGAGCAGGTGCTGCGGCACGGGGTGACCCGCGCCTGGGTGCTGCTCGGCGGCCTCGGCCTCGGGCTCCTCGCGCTCAGTGTGGCCGTCGCCGATCAACTCGCCCGCACCCTGGTCCGCCCGATCGCCGCCCTCGCCCGCGCCTCCGACCGGCTGGCCACCGGCGATCTGTCTGCTCGCGCCACTGTCGCCGGGCCACCCGAGGTCCGCCGGGCGAGCGCCGGCCTGAACCGGCTGGCGCTCCGGATCGGGGAACTGCTGGCGCACGAGCGGGAAACCGTGGCGGATCTGTCCCACCGGCTGCGGACACCGCTGACCGCGCTGCGGATCGACGCCGAGTCGCTGCGCGACAGTTCCGAGATGACGCAACTCCTGGCGGACGTGGATGCGGTGGAGCGAACCGTCAACGAGATCATCCGCGAGGCCCGGCGGCCGACCGGGGAGGGCTCGGGAGTGCTCTGCGACGCATCGCTGGTCATCACCGAGCGGGCCGCGTTCTGGCAGCCGCTGGCCGAAGACCAGGACCGCCCGATGACGGTGGAGGTCGTCGCCGGCCCGGTGCCGGTCCGGGCGTCCCGGGAGGATCTGGCGGCATGCGCTGACATCCTGCTGGAGAACGTGTTCTCGCACACTCCCGAGGGTCTCGCCTTTGCTGTCCGGCTCAGCAGACGAGCGGGTGGGGGCGCGTGGCTGGTGGTCGCAGACGACGGACCAGGCTTCCCGGAGGAAGACCCCACCCAGCGCGGCCTGTCCAGCGGCGGATCCACCGGCCTCGGCCTGGACATCGCCTGCCGGATCGCCGAGGCCTCCGGCGGCACGCTGACCATCGGCCGCTCCCCTTCCGGCGGAGGTTCGGTGACGGTGGGGCTGGGACCGCCAACGCGGGCGCCCGACGGGGGCCGCCGGCACCGGCGGGCACGCGAACGCCTGCAGCGGCGTGGGCGCGATGGCGGGGACCCGGGCCGCTGGGATGAGGACGGGACACCGTGGAGCCTGCTGGGGAGTTCACGGATCGACCCGTGACGGACTCCGGGCCGGCGGTCAGGTTCCGAGCCGGCCACCAGGTTCTGAGGCGCCGCCACAACGCATAGATAAGGCATCCTCCTCATGTGCTCCAGGCCGCCTTAGAACGAACCTCAAGGGTGTACGGCCGTGACCACGGCCCAGACCCTGGAGGGCACCATGAATCCAGCACTGTGGGAGGCACTGATGGCTGAGCGTGTCAGGGATCTGCGGGCCTCCGCGACCCCGTCGCGGCGTGCCCGCCGCACCCGCCGCCACTGGCGCGCCTCATCCGCTGGCCGTGGCCTTGCCACGGAGGGGCAGCCCGGCCGCCGGCAGGCCACCCGCCCGCGCAACGCGTGAGGTGGCTGGTCAGCACCATCCTGCGAGCATGGCCGGGCTCATGACCATAGGGGAACACTAGTTCGATAATCTGGTATGGTTTAGGCATGGCTGCGTACCTGCCGCCCGGATGGCCGACCGGGGTGCACCCACCGGGCAGCCAGGAGTTCGAGCGGACCGCGGTGGCCTGGCTGCTGGACGTGGTGCCGCCCGACTACCGGCTGTACGGGGTGCTGCGCCGCCATCCCGTTGCGCTTGCCACGCTGGCCAGGCACCACCTGGCCGCCTGCATAGAGGGTGCACGCCAGGGCTACCGCACCGCCCGGGCCGAACTCGGCGATGCGCTTCCGGTCCACGGCCTCGACGCGGTACTGGCCGCCTACCGCAGTGAGGGCAGCCGGCTCGTCACCACCGCTCGTGCCGTGGATCTGGTCGCCCGGGCTCTGCGCGGGGAGGTGTTCACACCGCAGTTGCGCGATCCGCCGGAACTGCGGGGCAAAGCCACCAGTCAGCAAGGACGGCGGGGCGAGGCCGTAAGCCGGCAACGGGCGGGCTGACCGGCTCGGTCAGTGCTTGTGGCTGACCAGCCGCGCGTTGTCCAGCGCGACGCCTATCCGGCACGCGAGGTCGGCGGCCAGTTCCATCACCTCCCGGGGCAGCCGCTCGTCACGGCGATGACCTACGGCAAGCACGCCCGCGCCCGCATCCGGGGTCAGCGGGAAGCACCAGGCGGTATCGCCCGCCAGTTCGCTGGCGCCGCTGGGTCCCTGAGCCAGTCCGGGGACGGCCAGCGGCCACCGCCACGCCGGGCCGTGACGAGGCGCCCGCGGCGGCGGTTCAGAATCTGATCTTCCTTCACACACCCGGTCGAGCAACCAGGCAAG
>DPMS01000430.1 GCA_003541285.1 Actinomycetota bacterium | reverse complement strand
CGACGATGATCGGCAGGTGCGCGTCGTGTACACGGTGCGCGGCCTGACGAACCTCGACATCGTGGACGAGGCCGCGGTCACCGCCCGGTACCAGATCCCGGGCCGCGCCTACGCGGACTTCGCGGTGCTGCGCGGGGACCCCAGCGACGGTCTGCCAGGCGTGGCAGGCGTGGGGGAGAAGACCGCAGCGGCACTGGTGCGCACGTTCGGCACGGTGCAGGCGATCGTGGCCGCCATCGACCAGGGGCACGGCGGTTTCCCGGCCGGCAGCAGGCCGAAGGTCGCCGCGGCGCGCGACTATCTGGTCGTGGCGCCAGACGTGGTGCGGGTCGCCACCGACGCCCCGGTCCCGGCGGTGGACGGCACGCCGCCGGTCACGCACGCCGACAAAGACCGGCTGGCGGCCCTGGACGCCCGCTGGGACCTGGGTTCCTCGCTACGGCGTGCACTGGACGCGCTGGGCGCCTGACCCGGCGGATGTTACAGCACCCGGAGCGCGACCAGGCAGGTGTCGTCTTCGGGGTCGGTCGATCCGAGTGCGTCCAGGACCGTGGCGATGAGCCGTTCCGGATCGCTGATACCCGCCGCAGAGCAGGTCAAGGTGGCGAGCCCGGCCTCCAGCGAGCGGTCGCGACGCTCGATGAGCCCGTCACTGTAGAGCAGCAGCAGGTCCCCGGGCTCCAGTTGCAGCGATGCCACTTCGTAGCCGTCGCGGCCCGCGCCGAGCAAGGTCCCCGCCGGGGGCACCAGCGGCCACGCCTGCTTGCCCCGGACCAGCAGTGGCGGCGGGTGGCCGGCCTGCGCCCAGGTGAGAATCCGCGAGGGCGGGTCGAAGTACCCGGTCATGACCGAGGCAGTGTGTTCCGCGCCGACATGATGGACGAGGTCGTTGAGCCAGCCCACCAGCCGCTGAGGTGGTGAGCCGGTGATCGCCAGGCCGGCCAGTGCGCCGCGCAGCCTGGCCATTCCCGCTGCCGCGGCGAGACCGTGCCCGCCCACGTCGCCGATCGCGATGAGCACATGGCCGTCCGGCATCTCGGCGGTGATGTACCAGTCGCCACCCACCCTGCTGTCGCGGGACGCGGGCAGGTAGCGGACGACCGCGCGGAGCCCGGGCAGGTCGAATGGCCCTTCGTGCAGCGGCAGGATCGCCCGCTGCAACTCGAGTGTGACGTGCCGTTCCTGCGCTAATGCCGCGACAAGACGCGCGTTGTCAGCGACGGGACGGGTAGCGGACCGCCTCACCTTCCTGCCTTCGCTGGCTGCCACACCTGCAACTGTGCGCCCCCCGCGCTCCTTCGGCTGGCTCGTTATGAGCCAGGTGGAGACGATGCCAGGTGTCATCGCCGTTTCGGGTAGTAAGTCTTGACCTACCAAGGGTGAGGCACTCAGGCCCGTCTTGTCTAGATGGGGCGAGTCGCCCCCCGGAGTGTCTGCGCCCAGGCACTGCCAGAACCGCGGGTCAGCCCGATCGCCGCGGCTGCGCCCGTGGTTAGATGACGTGCAGAGGGCTGGCGGCGGCTGGCAGGGTGAAGGGGCAGGCACGTGGCGGCACAGGCAGGCGCGGCACAGGCCGGATACCGGCCGGTGGACGATGAACTGGCGGACCTGTACCCGGCAGACCGTCTCGCGGCGGCCGCCGGTGCGGCCGCGCAAGCGGGGCTGGACGCGCTGCTGCTGACACCAGGGCCGGACCTGCGTTACCTGACCGGTTATGACACCCACCAGACGGAGCGGCTGACCTGCCTGGCATTGCCGGCCGGCGGGCCGGCGTTCCTGGTCGCGCCGCGGCTGGAACTGAGATCGGTGCATGCCTCGCCCGCTGGTGCCCTGGGCCTGGAGATCGTGCCGTGGGATGAGACAGACGATCCGTACCGGATGGTCGCGCAGCGGATCGGCCACCTGTCCGCGGTCGGGCTTGCCGACCAGATGTGGGCAGCGATGGTGCTCAGGTTCCGGGACGCGCTGCCGGGCACCCGCCAGGGTGTGGCCAGCACCGCCCTGCGTGGGCTGCGGATGCGCAAGACCCCAGCCGAGGTGGCGGCGCTGCGGGAGGCGGGCAGGGCCATCGACCGGGTGCACGCTCAGGTACCCGGCTGGCTGCGGCCGGGCCGGACCGAGCGGGAGGTCGCGGTTGATATAGCCGGTGCGATCACGGCCGAGGGGCACGCCACTGCCGACTTTGTCATCGTGGCCTCCGGCCCGAACGCGGCCCGGCCTCACCACGGGCCCGCTGGGCGGGTGCTGGCCCGGGGGGACGCGGTAGTGGTCGACATCGGGGGGACGATGCCCAGCGGCTACTGCTCTGACTGCACCAGGACCTACGCGATCGGCACCCCGCCGTCCGACTTCGCCCGCTACTACCAGGTGCTCAAGGCGGCTCAGGAAGCCGCCTGCGCGGCGGTGCGGCCGGGGGTGCCAGCGGAAGCCGTGGACGCCGCCGCGCGGGAACCGATCAGCGCGGCGGGCTATGGCGAGTACTTCGTCCACCGGACCGGGCACGGGATAGGCCTGGAGACCCATGAGGACCCGTACATCGTGGCCGGCAACGCCGAGCCACTGGAGCCCGGGATGGCATTCTCGGTGGAGCCTGGGGTCTACCCCGGTCCGCACGGGGCCCGGATCGAGGACATCGTCGTCTGCACGGACGATGGCTGCGTCCGGCTCAACAATGTCACCAGGGAACTTGTCATCGTTGATGGGTGAAGCAGAGTGGACCTGTGATGCAGGAATTGCTGGACCTGGTCCGTGAGCTGGCCGACAAGGAGCTTCGCCCGGCGGTAGACGCGGCCGAGCGGGAGGCGGCCTTCCCGCGCGAGGCGTTCCGGACGCTGGGGAGATCAGGACTGCTCGGGTTGCCCTATCCGCAGCACTGGGGCGGAGCCGGCCAGCCGTACGAGGTCTATCTGCACGTGGTGGAGGAACTGGCCAGGGCGTGGCTCGCGGTCGGTCTCGGCCTGAGCGTGCACACCCTCGCCTGCTTCCCGCTGATCACCGTGGGCACCGACGAGCAGCGGGACCGGTGGCTCCCGGACCTGCTCGGCGGCGAACTGCTGGGCGCCTACTGCCTGTCTGAGCCGCACAGCGGATCGGATGCGGCAGCGCTGAGCACCCGCGCGGTGCGGGCGGACGGCGGTTACCGCATCGACGGGGTCAAGGCCTGGATCTCGCATGCCGGCCAGGCCGATTTCTACA
>DPMS01000682.1 GCA_003541285.1 Actinomycetota bacterium | reverse complement strand
GAACGCCGCAGCGCGGTGCAGACCATCGCCGAGCGGGCCGGCTCGCTCGGGCGGCTGGTGGAGCAACTGCTGCTCGGATCGCGTGCGGGAGCTGACCAGCTGACGGTGTCGAATGGGGAGTTCGACCTGGCCGGGCTGCTGCGTGGCGCGGCAGTGGCGTTCCGCCCGCTTTCGGAGCGCCACACGCTGACCGCTGACATCCCGGCCGACCTTCCGTGCGCGCACGGCGACATGACCGCCACCGACGTCATCGTCGGCCAGTTGCTGGAGAACGCCTTCAAGTACTCACCCGACGGCGGCGCCGTGACGGTGCGGGCCCGTCCGTCCGGGGAGTGGATCGAGGTCGTGGTCGAGGATGAGGGCATCGGCATCGCGCCGGGCGATCACGAGCGCATCTTCGAGCGCTTCGTCCAGGGTGAGGCCGGCGACAGGCGCCGGTTCGGCGGGATCGGGCTGGGGCTGTACATCGTGCGGCAACTGGCCAGGGCCCAGGGTGGCGACGTGGTCGCCAGTTCCCGGCCCGGCGGGGGCACCCGCATGCGGCTGCGGCTGCCGTGCTCGGCCGCCACCTCCTGAACGGCCGGTCCCGCGGCTGTTACAGCGCGGCCGGTGACCATCCAGGCAGCCGGTGACATCTGGGGCCCCGAGTTGATGTGCGCGGCCCGGCCCGGGCCGGGCCGTCAGGCCTGGGTGGTCTCGCGAGCGCGTGGCTCGCCGCCGGAGGCGACCAGGTAGGCATCGATGATGCCGGGGACATCGTCGCCGGCCTGGACGATCTGGCCCTTCTCCAGCCAGATCACCCGGTTGCAGGTCGCCTCGATCTCACCGAGGTTGTGGGCGACCAGGAACACGGTCCCGGCGTGAGCGCGCAGTTCCTCGATCCGGGCGTGGCTCTTGCGGCGGAACTCCGCGTCCCCGGTGGCCAGGGCCTCGTCGATGAGCAGCACGTCATGGCTCTTGGCGGAGGCGATGGCGAACCGCAGCCGCGATCCCATCCCGCTGGAGTAGGTGCGCATCGGCAGGTTGATGAAGTCGCCGACCCCCGAGAAGTCGACGATGTGCGGGTAGCGTTCCTTCACCTCGTCCTTGCTCATCCCCATGGCCAGGCAGCCGAGCACCACGTTGCGGTCGCCGGTCAGGTCNNGCGCGCAGCAGGGTGGACTTGCCCGAGCCGTTGCGCCCGATCACGCCGATGGCGTCGCCCCGGTACGCGACGAAAGAGATGCCGCGGATGGCGTGCACCTCGCGGATGGAGGGGCGGCGCTGGCGGCGGAGCATCCGCATGAGAGCGGTCGCGGCCGTGCCCCTGTCACCGCCCGCACCGTAGACGCGGTACACCACGTGCAGGTCGTCCACGACCACCATGGGTTCAGCCACGGCCGTACCTCGTCTCCGCGCGCCAGAAGAAGAAGAAGCCGGCGAGCAGGGTGACGACCGCCCAGCCGACCGCGTACAGCCACAGGCCGGTCGTGCTGATCACGGGGGCGCAGTGGGCGCTGTCGTACATGTAGGTGTGCGGGTTGACGTAGTAGAGGGCGCACAGCCGGGGATTGTACGCAGCGGCACCCGGGGTGCTCAGCCGCTGCTTGGTCAGCAGCGCGTTCCTGGTCAGGGTGATGTAGACGGCCGCCGGGTTGATCTGCAGCACGTACTTGAGCAGATGGTGGCCGATGAGCGTCTTCATGGTCTGGATGCTGAACATGACGCCGGAGGCGTACATCCAGGTCCGCACGATGAACGGCAGCAACTGGCTGACGTCATCGAGCCCCGCTCCGACCCGGGCGAGGATGAGGGCGGCTCCCACATTGAACAGCGTCTGCAGCAGCATCACCGGGAGGACGAGCAGCCAGTACCAGGTCACCCCCTCGCCGGTCCCGATCACGATCGCGATCAGCACCGCGTAGGAGATCAGCAACTGCTGCAACTCGATGATGACGTAGCCGAGCGGCAGGCTGGCCCGCGGGAAGTACAGAGCCCTGATCAGCGGGAGGCTGTCGTTGATCACCCGGGAAGCGATGATGAAAGACCGCTGCGTGAAGTTGAAGACGAAGATCCCGGTGACCAGGAAGGGGATGAAGTCGGGCACCCCACGCTTGGTGTCCAGGATCACACCGAAGATCAGGTAGTACACCGCCGCGTTGAGCAGCGGGGTGAGCACCTGCCAGAGCTGGCCGAGCCTGGCCTCGGTGTACATCGCGACGTTGCGCGCGGTGGCGAACCCGACGATGAAGTGACGGCGCTGCCACAGCTGCCGCATGTACAGCAGGATCGACGGGCGCGCGGCACTGGGCTTGAGCCCGTAACGGGCGGCGAGTTGAGCCAGCGGCTCATCCGGCAGGATCGCGTAGGCTGGCGCGGCAGTGCTGTCCGCGGGGGTGGCCACGGCCAGGCTGCCGGGCGCGCTCAGGCTGCCGGCTCCGCNNCAGGCTGCCCGGTCCGCTCAGCCGTCCTTCCTCGCTCACAACGGCGAGCCTATGGTGCGCAACTCAGCGGTGGAGCGGGCTCGCGACCTTTCCGGCCACGCCGCCGCCCCACCCGTCGGCCCGGCGGTGCGGGTGTCACGGTGCCACGAGTTGTATGGGGCAACTATCACGTAGCGACGGTACCATCGGAGTAGTTGTGCGGTACAACTGTTCATGTGGATCCCTTGACGGATGATACGGACCTCGAACGGCTCCTCGCCCGCCTGCTGCGCGTGGTGAGCCCGTCCGCGGTGGCCGATGCCGGGGGGTCCGGTCCGGGCGTCAAGGAGAATACCGCGCCATCCGGACCCGCATTCCCCGCGGTGTCGGCCTCGGAGGCGCGTGCCCTGATCGAATTGCTGGCAGCGCGCGGCATCGCCCAGGGTCAGCTCGCCGCCCTGCTCGGCCTGGAGAAGAGCACAGTGAGCAGGCTGGCCGCCGGCCTGGAGCGCAAAGGCTGGGTCAGGCGTGGCCGGGACGAGGAGAACCTGCGTTATGTCCGGCTCTACCTCACACCTGAGGGGCGCATGATCGCCGCGCGGGTCTGGCAGGCGTGGCACTCCCGTCAGGTACGCATTCTCGCCTCCCTTTCGGCCGAGGAGCGGGCAGGCCTGGCGGCTGGACTGCGTGGCCTGGTCCGCAGCCTGGCGGCCGAAGGCTTGCTCGGCGACGCCAGCGGCGTTGCTGGCGACGTCGACGCTGGCCTGCTCCCGGCCGGCCCGGCCGCTGCGGAGGGCAGCCAGGCAGGGGCGGGCCGGTACACAGAAACCCCGTCTGCCCGGTAGGCGAAGCGGAACCCGGCAGCGAGCAGGTAGCGGCGGATGCCGGGATCATTGATCCAGTCAAGCACCCAGCCGACGTGTATCCGCCGGGCGCTGCGCTGCGCCCGGCGCAGCTCCGCCGGCGAATTACGGAAGCCGAGCTGGGCCCTCATCAGGCCGGCGTAGAACGCCCGGTGACTGATCCCGGACAGGGTGGCGGGGGGCGTCCGGGACACGTACCCATCGGCCAGCGGATGGCCGTCCGCGGTCGCCAGCACCATGGTCTCGGGCGGGAACGGGATCCCGGACAGCGGGACGCCGCCGCGGATACCGAACGGTACATCCACGACAATCGAGCCGGAATGATCGGCCGCGACCGGCGCGTCCAGGGCTGGCATGGCTGTGGGCATGACACCGATCGGCCACGGTTCGCTCGCGATGTTGCCCGACCAGCCAGCCTCCAGCACGCCAAGTACGAGAACCACCCCAAGTACCGGTTTGGCATGGGCGGCCAGCCAGTTGACCGCCGAGCCGGCCAGCAAGGCGGCGGCCACCAGCCCCAGTTCCGCGAACCGGTCGGCTTCCCGGAAGTTGGCCAGGCCGGGGATCCGGACGAGCCAGGTGTAAGGCATGAGCGCGGACAGCTCCACCCCGTGCGACATGATGGAGAAGGGATGATAGGGACGGCCCTCGAGCCACGGGACAGGCCCGAGTACGAGGGCTGAGCTGCCGAGCCACAGCAGCGCCAGCAGCCTGGCACCCCGGCGCCGCCACGCGACCACCAGCCCGGCGACCGCCGCCAGGCTCAATGTCAGCCCGTACCCGACCACCACGTAGTCGGGACGGCCCTGGTAGTAGAGGGACGCCAGGCTGCTCATGCCGTAAGCGGCCAGCCGCGGCGACGGTGCGAACATCTGGACCAGGCCGGCCCCCGACCCGAGGTAACTGTGCGCCAGCGCGTGTGGTGGGATCCGCGCGCCGCCGGTGACCGTCTGCCAGGTCATGGCGATCAGCTGCGGGCTGGCGATGACGACTGCGACCAGGCCCGCCACAGCGGCGGGCCGCAGCCTGGCGGGTGACAGCCCCCGCAGGAGCCAGGGGATCAGTACCAGCGCGGCCAGGATGGCTGCCAGCACGGCGGATTCCTGAT
Source organism: Actinomycetota bacterium (assembly GCA_003541285.1). Lineage (GTDB taxonomy): Bacteria > Actinomycetota > Actinomycetes > Streptosporangiales > Streptosporangiaceae > UBA9676. The sequence goes on along the minus strand of DPMS01000682.1, from coordinate 4,057 downwards.
CGGTGAGCATGGCGGCGCCGAGGACCAGTCCGAGGATGATGGCCTGCCGGCGTGCGGGCCTGCGGATCAGGCGTACCCCTGCCTCCAGCACCATGGGCAGGAACAGCGCTCCGAGCGCCAGGTTCACTTCGTTCCAGCTGCGCCAGGTCAGGTTGGACGACAGGCCGAAGAACGCGCCAGCGGCGACCGCACCCGGGCCGGTGGGCAGCCAGAGCCGTGCCGCCCGGTACATGACGTAGCACAGCAGGCCCGGGCAGGCGATGGACAGCAGGTTGTAGGAAGCGCTGGGGCCGGACAGGAGCGTGATGGGCGTCATCAGCAGGCCCGGCAATGGCATCAGGGTGTGGTAGGCGAGCTTGATGCCGACGGGTGCCGCCAGGTAGTTGGTCCACCATGGGTTGGCCAGACGGGTCACCTGCCGGGCCACCCACCAGAATCCCCAGACGTAGCCACCTGCATCACGTGTCGCCGGCAGATAGCCGGCGAGATAGGTTGCCCGGGGCCAGGTGACAGCGACGCCGACGGTCAGGTAGCAGGCGAGCAGTGCGGCGTGACGGCCAGCCGGGCTGCCGCCCATGGCACCGGTCCACCGGCGTACGCGGGTCCGCGGCCGGTATGGCCCCTCTTCAGCCGGGCGGGCTGTCTGTTCCCGGGTGCGTGGGGGCGCGATGGCGATCAGGCTGTCCTCCTGTGGGTCCACCCACGGCCGGCTCGTCGCGGGCGGCGGAAGGCCGGAATCGGCCAGGCTGGTGGTCTTTCTGCCGCCATCCCTGGGCCGGCCGAAACCGTCCCGGTCCATTCGATCCCCCTGCGTCCGGCACTTCGGCGGTCAGCCATCCCCCGCTGGGCAGGGGCCGACCAGGATTTGTCAGGGGAGTTTTTCATAGCATATGACGGAGCCTGGTTACGACTTTGGCAAACTTTGGTCATAACGTGGCACATTGTGGACGCTGGGCCAGCGGAAGCTGGTCATTGGCCCTATGTGTCCAGCCACCGCGCGTTTATCCAGAAGAGGACCTGTCCGTCGGCCGGAACTCTACTCCCATAAGCGTAAAACATTAGTAATGACCCGCTATAAGAAACGTCATGCAGAATTAAGGCTTTGTTTCCGCGGGCGGCGGAATAGGGGTATCCCGGGCCGGCTACGGGTCCGGGTCAGCCTGAGTGGTGCCGGTACACGAGCACGTTGCCGTCCCGGTATGCGTACTTGAACCCGGTCTGCTTCAGGTAAGGAAGGACGAAGCCGTCGACGCTGATGTTCCGCTTCCACACCACTGCCCACCCGATGTGGAGGCGCTGGGCGTCCAGCCTGGCCGAGGCTAGCTGGGCCGGGGACAGCTTGATCGCGTTGAGCGGAGTCACCCCGGGCGGCTGGGCACATCCGGTGGCCTCCGCCTGGTGACCGCGGCTGGTAGGGCTGACGCTGGGCAGTGCCCAGGGGCAGACCTGCGGCACCTCGTGCTGGATGTAGATCAGGTCGGCGAAGAAGGGGTGCGCCGCGATCGCGCTGATGGCCGACTGTGGCACCCGTGAGGTGTAGGCGATCGCGCGCGGGTGGCCGTCCGCCGTTGCCATCACCAGCGCCTTGGGGAAGAACGGCGCGCCGTAGACCGGGATCCCGCCCCGCATGCCGAACGGGAGATCGACCACGATGGACTGCGAATGATCGGCGGCGATCTGCTTGTCAACCCCCGGGTAGCTGGCTGGCATCACGCCGACCTTCGCGGTGCCCGAGTAGCCGGCCTCCAGGAGCCCCAGCGCGAGCACGACCACGAGCAGCGGCCTGGCGTGGTAGCGGATCCAGTTCACCGCCGCCCCGGCGAGCAGTGCCGCGGGCACCAGCCCCAGGATGGCCAGCCGGTCCGCCTCACGGAAGCTGGACAGGCCGGGAAGGCGGATGAACCAGGTGTAGGGCATGAGGCCGGACACCCTCACCTGCTGCCACGATTGGCTCAGCGGGAAGTACTGGTGCTTGCCGATCCACAGCGAGGTTCCGAGGGCGAGCGCCGCGCAACCGGCCCACAGCGCCCCGAGCAACCGGGCGCTGCGGCGGCGCCAGGCGGCGGCCAGGCCGAGCAGCGCAAGCACGGTCAGAACCGTGCCGAACATCGGCATCCCCTCGTTGTCCCGGCCGTGCAGGAAGGGACTGGCCAGGAACCCCAGCCCGAAGTCCGCCACCCGGGGGGTCGGCGAGAACATGCCGGGCAGACCTATCCCGTACTGCTTGTACGACACGGCGAGCAGATGGGGCGGGATCGCCAGGCCACCGTGTGCCAGCACCACCTCCTGGGCCATGACCAGCAGCTGGAGGCTGGCGATCGCGGTAGCCACCATGACCGCGAGCGCGGCGGGCCACAGCCGCGTCCAGCTTGGGCGCCGGATCAGCCAGGGCAGCAGCGTGAGTCCGGTCACGATGGCAGCAAGCACTGCCGATTCCTGATCGGTGAGCACCGCCGCACCCACGACCAGGCCCAGGATGATGGCTTGCCGGCGGCCGGGCGTGCGGCGCAGGCGCACCGACGCCTCCAGGGCCATCGGCAGGAACATCGCCCCGGCCGCGATATTCAGGTGGTACCAGTCCTGCTGCGTGAGCATCGCGGACAGCCCGAAGAAAGCCCCAGCCGCGGCTGCGCCGGCCGCTGACGGCAGCCATAGCCGGGCGGCCCGGTACATCGCGTAGCACAGCAGCCCGGGGACGAGCAGGACCATCAGGTTGTAGGAGGCGCTCGGGCCGAAGACCAGGGTGATCGGGGTGAACAGCAGCCCCGGCAGCGGCATCAGGGTGTGGAAGCCGAGCTGTACCCCGACCGGTGCCGCCATGTGGTTGGTGAACCAGGGATTGGACAGGTGGGTCACCTGCCGGGCCATCCACCAGAATCCCCACACGTAGCTGGCCGTGTCGCGGGATGACGGCAGATACCCGATCAGGTAGGTCGCGAGTGGCCAGGTGACCGCTATCCCGGCCGCGACGAAGCCGGCGAGCCGCACCGCCTCCCGCTTGACCGGCTGGCCGGCCAGGCCCGCCCACCGTTCGTTCAGCCGGGACCACCATCGCCTGGGACTGGCCAGCCAGGGCAGACCCGCGGCGCCGGCTGGCGCTTCGCCCGGCCCCGCCGTTGTCGTCTCGGGCGCCTGGGCCTGGACGTCCAGCGTGCCCGCTGTGGCAGGGGCGGCCTGGGCAGACCTGTCGTGGTCAGCCCGTTCCATGAGGTCACCTCGTCCAGCGTGTCATCAGGCAGTGCTCGTCCCCCTGGACACCACCCGGTATGTCGGAGCAGGCCACACGCGCGCACAATCCCCGCACGGTGGCAGCAAGGCGACCCTATGTTACCGGGCGCGCGGCCCGCCGCCGGGCCGATGAAGGTATCCGTCACGTTTCGGGTTTGACTCACCCCGGAGCGTAACAGCACAGCCTTCCCGGCGGGACGGACGGTATCCAAGGGGCGGATAGCGGTTTCCGGGACAGACCGGCGGGGCATTTCCGGTCGTATCAGGTCTGGTCGGCCAAAGCGTCGGCTGGCACGGGAGGTGAGTGCGTCGGGCATGGTACTGCTCCCGCACGTACCTGCCAGTGTCGTCGTCGCTCGCTGGCAGCTCAGTTCCTACCTGCGTGAGGCGGGCATCGTCACCCCGGCCATCGGCGATGCCGCCCTGGTCGTGAGTGAACTGCTGAGCAACGCCATCCTGCATGCCAGGCCGCTGCCGGGTGCCCGCGTGCGGGTGGCCTGGGCGCTGGCGGAAGGCTGCGTCGAGGTGGCAGTCAGCGATGGCGGCAGTGCCACCCGGCCTCGCCCCGCGCAGCCCTCGCTGTCCTCGATCGGCGGCCGCGGACTCGCTATCGTCGAGCACCTGTCCCGGCGCTGGGGTGTGCGGACCACAGCGATGGGCACCACCGTGTGGGCGGTCCTGCCGGCCCCGGGAACTGGCCATGGCGGTCCTGCCCACCCCGGCGGGCGCAGCAACGGCCATGCCGCCGTCATCCGTCCGTAGACGCCACTGCCGGGCGCCGGCAGCCAGGCGTGATTAGCCCCGACGCCCGGGCGTAATCAGCACCGCC
>DPMS01000619.1 GCA_003541285.1 Actinomycetota bacterium | reverse complement strand
GCCCATTAACCACGCCCATTAACCACGGGGCGCACTAGCAGCCGGCGTACCCGCGACCGGGCAGGCGGCCCGTCAGCCTGCCGCGGGCTGGGTGCGCAGCCAGCGGATCTCCGCCTCGATGAAGTCATCGATCTCACCGTCGAGCACCGCGCTGGTGTTGCCGGTCTCCAGGCCCGTCCGCACGTCCTTGACGTTCTGGTAGGGGTGCAGGACGTAGTTGCGGATCTGGGTTCCCCAGCTGCTCGTGGTCTCCCCGCGCAGGTTCGCCAGCTTGGCCTCCTGCTCCTCGCGCTTGCGCTCCAGCAGCTTGGCCTTGAGCACCGCCATCGCGGTAGCCTTGTTCTGCATCTGGCTGCGCTCGTTCTGGCAGGAGACCACGATCCCGGTCGGCAGATGGGTGAGCCGGACTGCGGAGTCGGTGGTGTTCACGCCCTGGCCGCCGGGCCCGCTGGACCGGTACACATCGACCCTGATCTCGTCCTCGGGGATGTCGATGTCGTCGGCCTGGTCGACCACCGGGATCACGTCCACGCCCGCGAACGAGGTCTGGCGGCGTCCCTGGTTGTCGTACTTGGAGATACGGACCATCCGGTGCGTCCCGTGCTCGCCGCGCAGCGTGCCGTAGGCGTACGGGGCCTTGATCGCGAAGGTGGTGGACTTGATGCCGGCCTCCTCCGCGTAAGAGGTGTAGTAGACCTCGGTCGGGTAACCGTGGCGCTCCGCCCAGCGCAGGTACATGCGCTGCAGGTTCTGCGCCCAGTCCGCCGCGTCGGCCCCCCCGGCCTGGGCGTTGATCGAGATCAGCGCCTCACGGGAGTCGTACTCGCCCGACAGCAGGGTCCTGATCTCAAGCTGGTCGATCTCCTTGCGCAGGGCGGCGAGTTCGCGGGCGGCCTCGACCCGGTACGCTTCGTCGTTCTCGCTCTCGGCCAGTTCGAACATCACCCGGGTGTCGTCGAGCCGGCTGCGCAGCTTGTCCAGCCGGGCCAGTTCGCCTTCAAGGTAGGACAGGCGGCGGGTGACCGCCTGCGCACGCTCCTGGTCCTCCCACAGGCCGGGCTCCCCGGCCTGTGCCCGCAGACCCTCCGCCTCCGCGCGCATCACGTCGGGGTTAAGGACGGCCGCCACCGAGGCAAGCGTCGACGACAGTTCCGAGATTTCGGCTGCTGGGTCGGTACTTGTCATGCCGGAAAGCCTACGCGAGAAGGAGGGTGCCGCCGGACGATGACCTCCGTGGCGCGCCGGTTCACCGTAGCTGACGCACCGATTAACCAGCGGTCATACCGGCTGCCCACCGGCCGCTTCATGGCTGGGCCGGCAGGGTGCTCGCCGCCACCAGGGTGCGGATGGCGCGGACGGCGACCGACAGGGTGGCGACCGTGAACCGGTCGGTCTGCCAGATCTCCCGGAGCGTCTGAGTCGCCCGGCGCACCGTCGGCTCGTTGCGGCCCACCCACTCCGCCAGGCGCTCTTCGGGGGTGCCGTGCCCGGTCACCATCAGCACATCCCTGGCGAGCGCCGCGTGGGCCGCGTACAGGTCGTCGCGGAGCGCGCCGCGGGCCATCGTGTTCCACCTGTCATCCCGGGGCAGCGCGACGATCTGGTCACGCAGCCGGGCGATCTGGAGCCGTTCGGCCAGGTCGAAATAGACCTCCGCGGTCTCGGCCACCTCACGGCCGGTGCTGGCGGCGATCTCCACCACGTCGAAGGCCGAGTACCCGGGAACCATCGCCGCCACCCGTTCAGCCAGTCCGGCGGGTACCTCGCGGGCGATGAGGGCCTCCTGGCGTTCGGTCAACCCGGCCAGGTCGCGGCCGGCCAGCAGCTTGGGCAGCCCGGCCGCGATCGCCAGCACGCCACCGGCCAGGAAGTCGATCGTGGCCTGGATGGCGAAGGGCGGGCGGCGGCTGTGCAGCAGCCACCGGACCGCCCGCTCGCTGAGTTTGCGGCCTTCCAGCAGCAGGGTGACCTGGGTGGCCATGTCCACCTGGCCGTCGAGCGCTTCCACCTGTGCCCAGAACCCCGGCATGTCGAACACCTCGCGCGCGACCAGCCAGGCCCGGCTGATGTCGGGGACCGACGCCCCGGTCTCCTCGTTCATCCGGAACAGGAACGTGGTGCCGCAGCGGTTGACCATGTCGTTGACCACGGCGGTGGTGATGATCTCCCGGCGCAGGGGATGGCGGTCCATCTCCGCGCTGTAGGTGGCACGCAACGGTTCCGGGAAGTAGGCGGTCAGCACCGAGCGCAGATAGGGATCGTCCGGCAGATCCGATTCGAGCACGTCCTGCACCGCGGAGATCTTGGCCTGGGCCAGCAGGACAGCGAACTCCGGCACGGTCAGCCCCAGGCTGGCCGACCGGCGCTCGGCGATCTCCTTGTCCCCGGGCAGTGAGTCCATGCGCCGCCGGATCCGCCGTTCCCGCTCTAGTTTGCGCAGGTAACGGGCGTGCACATGGAGCATCTGGGCGGCCTGCGCGCTGGCGGCGGCCAGCGCCCGGTTCTGCTGGTAGTTCTGCCTCAGCACCAGGGCCGCGACCTCGCCGGTCATCGCATGCAGCAACTCGCCGCGGGCCTGGCCGGTCAGGTCGCCGGCGGTGACACTCTCCTGCAGCAGGATCTTGATATTGACCTCGTGGTCGGAGGTGTCCACCCCGGCCGAGTTGTCGATGAAGTCGGTGTTGACCTTTCCCCCGGCCAGGGCGTACTCGATCCGGGCGGCCTGGGTCAGCCCCAGGTTGCCCCCCTCAGCGACCACCTGGGCGCGCAGCCGTGGGGCGTCGATACGGACGCCGTCATTGGCCCGGTCACCGGCATCGTCGTGTGACTCGGTGCTCGCCTTGACGTAGGTGCCGATGCCCCCGTTCCACAGCAGGTCCACCGGCGCCGCCAGGATGGCGGAGATCACCTGGTCGGGTGGCAGCGTCAGGACGGAATCGTCGAGCCCGAGCGCCATCCGCGCTTGCGGGGACAGGGGCACGGACTTCGCCGTCCGTGGCCATACCCCCCCTCCGGGGGAGATCAGCCCCGGGTCGTAGTCCGCCCAGGAGGAACGGGGGAGGGCGAACAGCCGCCGCCGCTCCGCGCGGCTGGTGGCCGGACCGGGGGTGGGGTCGAGGAAGATATGCCGGTGGTCGAAGGCTGCCAGCAGCTTGATGTGGTCCGACAGCAGCA
>DPMS01000581.1 GCA_003541285.1 Actinomycetota bacterium | reverse complement strand
AGGCCCAGGCCGCTGCCCTTGCCGACCTCCTTGGTGGTGAAGAACGGCTCGAAGATCCGTTCCAGGATCTCCGCGGGCACGCCCGGGCCGGTATCGCCGATCTCGACGAGAACCCGGTCTCCGTCCAGGGCGGTCCGCACGGTGAGCGTGCCGGTGCCGCCCATCGCGGCCACCGCGTTGTCGATCAGGTTCGTCCAGACCTGGTTCAGCTCCGCGGCGTAGACGGGAATCCGCGGCAGACCGCGGTCGTAGTCCTTCACCACGGTGATCCCGTCGCCGATCTTCCTGCTCATCATCAGCAGGGTGCTGTTCAGCAACTCGTGCACGTCGAGTACCCGGTACGGGGCCCGGTCCAGCTGCGAGTACTGCTTCGCCGCGCCGACCAGGGCGGAGATCCGGTTGGCCGAGTCCTCGATCTCGTTCATCAGCAGTTCGGTCTCGGCGGTGTAGTTGAGCCACCGCAGCGCGCCATCCAGCGTCTCCCCGTCCACGGCGGCCGCCGCCTGGTCGAGCCAGCCGGTGTCCAGACCGGCCTGCACGAAAGTCGGCGCGAGTTGCCACCCACCGGCCACACCGTGGGCTTCCAGCCAGTCGCCCACCTCGTCCTCGGCGTCGGACGCTGCCAGCGGGCTCAGCGTAGGCGCCTTCGAGACCCGTTCCGCGGCCTCCTCCTGCAGCCGGATCAGCGCGGCGAGCCCATCCCGGTCATACGACCGGGCAGCGATCATCCCCAGCTTGTGCCGCATGCCAGCGACCCGCTCGCGGAGCGACGCCGTGGCACGCACGGCAGCCGCCGCCGGATTGTTCAGCTCGTGGGTCAGCCCGGCCGTCAGCGAGCCGAGAGCGAGCAGCCGCTCGCGCTGCCCGACGAGCCGCTGGGAGGTCTGCACGCCGATGAACATCCCCTCCAGCAAGTGCAGCGCCATCGGGAACCAGTCCTGCATCATCTGGTTGAACGCGGCCGAGCTCAGCACGTAGAACCTGGACGGCCTGGTCACCCGCAACGAGGCAGTGTACACCTGAGGCACCCGGTCACCCAGGTAGACCTGGGTCGCGCCGGCGTACACGCCGCGTTCTGAGGTGCGGTTTATCTCGACGTCGTCCGCCCCGGCGCGGCGGGACAGCACCACCTCACCGTCAAGGAGGACGTAGAAGCAGCCGGCCGGCTCGCCCTCGTGGAAAACCGGCCCGGGGTCCACCTGCACGACCCGGCCCTCGTGGCACAGCCAGCCGAGCTGCTCGTCGGTGAGCCTCTCGAACAGGAACAGGGTGCGCAGCTCATCCACGCTGCATGAGGCCGGCTGGCCCGGCTGGCCGGTTGTGGTCATAGCTTCTCCAGGTACCGGTGCACCAGCAGGACGGCCATGGCGCCCTCGCCGACAGCGGAGGCGACCCGTTTGGCGGAATCGGCGCGTGCGTCCCCGGCCACGAACACGCCCGGGACGCTGGTCTCCAGGTGGTAGGGGGGCCGGTCCAGCTCCCAGCCAGGCGGCCGCTGCCCGGGGCCGGCCAGGTCGGGGCCCGCGACCACGAAGCCGTGCTCATCGCGCACCACAACGCCGTCCAGCCAGTCGGTCAGCGGAGCAGCGCCGATGAACACGAACAGCCACTGCGCGCCGGCCGTCTCGGTGGCCCCGGTGGATGTGTCGCGCAGGGTCAGGCTCTCCAGATGCCCGGAGCCGTGAGCGGCGATGATCTCGGTACAGGTGCGGACTGATATCTGCGGGACGTTCTCGATCTGCTGGATGAGGTAGTACGACATCGACCGCTCCAGCGACTGCCCGCGGACCAGCAGCGTCACCGATCTGGCGTGCCTGGCCAGGAAGACGGCGGCCTGCCCGGCGGAGTTGGCGCCACCCACGATGTAGATGTCCTGGTCTTTGCAGTTGGCCGCCTCGGTCAGCGCCGACCCGTAGTAGACCCCGCTGCCGGTCAGCTCCGCCAGGCCGGGCGCGGCCAGCTGCCGGTAGGAAACCCCGGTCGCCAGGATGACGGTGTGCGCACCAACAGCGGTCCCGTCCGAGAAGCGCACGGTCCGGCCCGAGCCGTTGACCTCAAGGCCGGTCACCTCGCGAGTGGTGAGCACTTCGGCGCCGAACTTGCTGGCCTGGAGCCGGGCCCGCTCGGTCAGCTGTGCCCCCGATACCCCGTTCGGGAAACCCAGGTAGTTCTCGATCCGGGAACTCTGGCCCGCCTGGCCGCCAGTGGCGGTGCGCTCGACCAGCACGGTCCGCAATCCCTCGGACGCGCCATAGACCGCGGCTCCCAATCCTGCCGGGCCACCACCGATCACGACGAGGTCGTAGAAATCCTGTGCGGGGATGGTCGCCAGCCCCACCTTGCCCGCAAGCTCAGCATCAGCCGGTTCCACCAGCACCTCGGCATCCGGGGTGATGACGACCGGCAGCCTGAGCCCATTCGACCCGGCCGCAGCCAGCAGCCGCAGCCCGTCCGGCTCCTCCGAGTCGTACCAGCGGTAGGCGACCTGGTTACGGGCGAGGAACTCGCGGACCCCTGACGATCGCGCAGACCAGCGGTGCCCGATCACCTTGGTCACCCGGACCGGCCGCCGGTCCTCCGCCTCCCACTGGCTCAGCAGGCCATCGAGCACCGGGTAGAGCTTCTCCTCCGGCGGGTCCCATGGCTTGAGCAGGTAGTGGTCGAGGTCGACGACGTTGATCGCATCGATAGCGGCGCCGGTGTCGGCATAGGCGGTGAGCAGCACCCGGCGCGCCAGCGGGTACAGCTCTATCGCCCGCTCAAGGAACTCGATTCCGTTCATGGCGGGCATCCGGTAGTCCGCCACGATCACGGCTACCTCATCGCCCCGCAGCCTCATCTCGCGCAGCGCATCGAGCGCGGCTTCCCCGGATTCAGCACGCACGATCCGGCGCTGCTCGCCATAACGGCGCCGCAAATCCCGGGCCACCGCCCGGGACACACCCGGGTCGTCGTCCACGGTCATGATCGCCGTCCGGGCGGAACCACCGCCGGGTGACGTCATCTCACACACGCGCCACCCTTCTCCGGGAACGGGCCCATCGCATGACCCCAT
>DPMS01000778.1 GCA_003541285.1 Actinomycetota bacterium | reverse complement strand
ATCTATGACCGACGACGTGGAGACCGCCGCCACGGAGCTGATCGCCAAGATCGAGGACCTGGGCGGGGCGGTTGCCGCCATCGAGCGCGGCTTCCAGAAGGCTGAGATCGAGCGCTCCGCGTACCAGATCACCCGCCAGATCGACGTCGGCGAGCGGGTGGTGGTCGGGGTGAACAAGTTCACCACCGCAGGTGAGGAGGCATACCAGCCGCTACGGGTGGACCCGTCGGTCGAGCAGGACCAGGCGGAGCGGCTCGCGCGGCTGCGCGGTTCGCGGGACGCCGGTCAGTGGCAGCGCCGGATCGATGACCTCAGGAAGGCAGCCGCGGGGCCGGAGAACGTGCTCGTCCCGCTCCGGGAGGCGTTGCGCGCCCAGGCCACGGTGGGCGAGGTTTGCGACGCGCTGCGCGAGGTCTGGGGCGTCTATCACCCCAGTGACGTTTCCTGACCTCAGCCTTCCGGCCCAGCGGCTGGTGGGCGGCCCGTGCCCGGATTGATCTCGCCGCGACAATCGCGCAACTCCAGCGGATCATCAGCGCGCGCGATACGATACAGATCTGCGCCGGAACGTGTCCCGTCAGCGGTTGCCGGGACGCAAAGATGGCGCCCATTCAGCGCATGCCGAACTCGTAGAGCAGATGACGTGGCCTGCCCGCAAGATTCAGGCTTCGCGGGCATGTCCCTGGTGAGTCAGTGACGGGGGAGCAGACGATTACTCGATCGTCCTGCCCTCGCTGCGCATCTGCCGCAATTCCCAGGCGCTGACTGCGCCGGCCCGTATTGGGGCGGGCACGACGCAGGGCTCGCTTGAGCAGGGCGGTCATCGACGGGGGGCCTGCCGACCGCGGGACAATGACGCCCGTAGGCGAGCTGGATCGAGGGATTACATGGACATGCTGCCGGGCACCGGAACCTTCGGGAGCACGAGGTTTACCATGAACCGCTTCGCCTGCCCGCGGGAGGCGGCGCATGCCCGCGCCTGACCTGCCGAGGGACCTCAACGAGTTCCTCGTCGGACACGAGCAGGAACTGATCGCCTTCCGCCGGGACCTGCACGCCCATCCTGAGACCGCGCACGCCGAACGGCGCACGACCGCCAGGGTGGCACAGCGCCTGACGGCAGCGGGCCTGCGGCCCCGCCTCATGTCATCAGGCACGGGCCTGTGGGCCGATGTCGGCACCGGCGATGGCCCGATGGTGGCCCTGCGCGCCGATCTGGATGCCCTGCCCATCGCCGACGAGAAGAACGTGCCCTACCGGTCCACCGTGCCGAACGCCTGCCATGCCTGCGGCCATGACGTGCACACCACGGTCCTGCTTGGGGCGGGCCTTTACCTGGCCGAACGGGCACGCCGGGGGCTCCTGCCCGGACGGGTGAGGCTGCTGTTCCAGCCGGCCGAGGAAGTGGTCGAGGGCGCGCTGGCTGCCATGGGCGAGGGTGCGATCACCGGTGTGGACAAGATCTTCGCGTTGCACTGTGATCCCCGGTTCGAGGTCGGCCAGCTCGGGCTGCGGGTCGGCCCGATCACCGGTGCCTGCGACAAGATCAGGGTGCAGGTCAGCGGGCCGGGCGGGCACACGGCGCGCCCGCATCTGACCGCTGACCTGGTCTATGCGCTGGGCAAGATCGTGACCGAGTTGCCGGCGGCGCTGTCGCGGCGGGTGGACCCGCGGTCCAGCCTGAGCCTTGTCTGGGGACGGATCACTGCCGGGCTTGCCCCCAACGCCATCCCGGAGGAAGGCTTTGCCGCGGGCACTGTGCGCTGCCTGGACGAGGAGGCCTGGCACCAGGCTCCCGACATGCTGAAGGGGCTGGTGGGCTCGGTCGCCAGCGCCTACGGGGTGATCGCGGAACTGGACTACGTACGCGGCGTTCCCCCGGCGGTCAACGATGAGGACTGTGTGCGCCTCTTCGGTGAGGCGGCCGAACTGGCACTTGGCCCGGAAGCGGCCGCCCAGGCCCAGCAGAGCCTGGGGGGCGAGGACGTCGCCTGGTACCTCGAATCGATTCCCGGGGCGCTCGCCCGGCTGGGCATCCGGGGACCGCAGACGCCGACGGACCTCGATATCCATCAGGCTAATTTCGACATCGATGAGCGGGCGATCGGTGTCGGCGTGAAGGTGATGGCCACGACCGCGCTACTCGCGCTCTTGGACGGGTCGGCGTCCGAGAAAGCGGTGGCATCAACGCGTGGCATGGCCTGACCCGGTCGGGCTGTCCGGGGAGCCGCGATAGGCGGCCCCCGGGCTGTCCGGGGAGCCGCGGCGGGCTGTCCGGGGGGTGCCGCGGCAAACGGCACCCGCCCCATGGGAAACGGCGGCTACGCCTACTCTGCAACGCACTCCGATACGCTACGTGCGCGATACAATACTCGCCGATGTCGGCTGCTTTACTCTGGCCGGCTGTGGGGGCATGGTGGCTGTCCGTGCGGGAGCCCGGGATGGAAGCGGCGATCCCGGTGGTCACGGTCGTCTTCTGGTGCCTGACGTCTTCCTGCGCGCTGACCGCTGCGGAAGGTTGATCCGTCGAGGTGGAGGCAGCGCATGGTGGCGTTTGACCTGCAGGATGATCTTGATGCCTTTCTGGCCGCCTGGGAGGCTGAGCTCATTGCCTTCCGCCGGGATCTGCATGCCCATCCCGAGCTTGCCTACCGTGAGCACCGGACGACAAGCCGGGTCATGCTGCGGATGGCGTCGGCGGGGCTGCGCCCGGCGACCCTGCCCAAAGGCACCGGGGTGGTCGTCGACATAGGGGATGGCCCCGCTGACGGCCCGGTGGTCGCCCTGCGCGCTGATCTTGATGCCCTGCCCATCCGCGACGAGAAGAACGTGCCCTACCGGTCCATCGTGCCGAACGCCTGCCATGCCTGCGGCCATGACGTGCACACCACGGTGCTGGTCGGTACCGGCATCTACCTGGCCGGCCTGGCGGCGGCCGGCGCGCTGCCTGGCCGGGTCCGCCTGATCTTCCAGCCTGCGCAGGAGGTGGCGGGCGGCGCCCTCGACGTGATGGCCGCGGGCGGCATCACTTCCGCGGAACGTATCTTCGCGCTGCATTGCGATCCCTGGCTGGAAGTAGGGAAGGTGGGGACCAGGACCGGCCCGGTCACCGGTGCCTGCGACAAGATCAGGGTGCAGGTCAGCGGGCCGGGCGGGCACACGGCGCGCCCGCATCTGACCGCTGACCTGGTCTATGCGCTGGGCAAGATCGTGACCGAGTTGCCGGCGGCGCTGTCGCGGCGGGTGGACCCGCGGTCCAGCCTCACCCTCGTCTGGGACCGGATCAGTGCCGGGCATGCCCCCAACGCCATCCCGGAGGAAGGCTTCGCCGCCGGGACCGTGCGCTGCCTGGACGAGCAGGCCTGGCAGCAGGCGCCGGGCCTGCTGAAGGGGCTGGTGGGCTCGGTCGCCAGCGCCTACGGGGTGATCGCGGAACTGGACTACTCACGCGGCGTCCCGCCAGCCATCAACGACCCGGCCAGCACTGCGATCCTGGGTGCCGCGGCCGAGGCGGTGCTCGGCCAGGACGCCGTTGCCACGACCCCGCAGAGCCTGGCGGCCGAGGACTTCGCATGGTATCTGGAGTCAATTCCGGGAACGCTGGCCAGGCTCGGCACAGCGGCCCCGGGGACGGGCGATCACGCCGACCTCCATCAGGCCACATTCGATGTTGACGAGCGCGTGATCGGGGTGGGGGTGCGGCTGATGGCGGCCACCGCACTCGCTGCGCTTGCCGGCGGGCGGGCCGGTGAGGCTGCCCGCGTCCCCGACGGGGCCAGCGCCTGAGAGCCCGCTGAGCCCGCGCCAGGGCCAGCGCCTGGGAGCCCGCTGAGCCCGCGCCAGGGCCACCTGCGCGTCCCCGGGGGTGTCCGTCCCACCCCAGGGGCACATCGGAGGAGTCCCGTGGCCGCCGTGGCGGGTTTACAGTGGGCAGGGGCCGCGCCGAGCCCGGCCCTTCCCCGTAAACGAGTGGAGTGCCCGGCGGTGTCGTCGCAGCAGGATCCGGCCGGTGACCGGGAGGTGTTCCGGAGCGCCGGCTCGGTGGTCTTGTGGTGGGTCTGGGTTGTGATCGCCGTCATCACGCTGGCTGACCTGGCAGTCCAGGGCCGTGATCACACCGCCCTCGTCATGGCCTTGCTGGTCGCTGCCGTCACCGGGGTGGTCTACGGGTGCGCGCTCCGGCCGCGGATCATCGCCGGCCCCGACGGCATCACAATGGCGAACCCGCTGCGCGACCACTGGGTGCCGTGGGCATCAGTGGTCAAGGTGGACATGGTCAACGCGGTCCGGGTGCATTGCGCGGCAACGCCCGGCGACAGGCGGGGCAAGATTCTCTATAGCTGGGCGGTCCAGTCCTCCGCGCGTTCCGCGCGGAACGCACAGCTCCGCGCCCACCGGGCAGCACGCCGGCCTGCGGTGCGAGGGCTGCCGGGCCGGCCGGGTTATGGCGCGTACCCCGGGCAGGTGCAGGAGGCGCTGGATCGCACACCAGCGCAGTTCGCGGCCCACGAACTCGACGAGCGGGCGCAGCGGGCACGCAACGCGGACCCGGCCGGCCGGGGGGACGTAGCCCACGCGCGGCCTGAGGTGCGCTGGGCGTGGGGCGCGATCGCCGCCATGGTGCTGCCGGCAGTGGCGCTCATCGTGGTCGCGCTCATCTGAGCGCCGGGCGCGCCCGGCGTGGCCCAGTCCGGTGCTGGTGGCGGTGATCTGCCGTTCGATCGCTGGCTCCAGGCATCGCCGGGATACCCGCGACCACGCCATTGACTTAAAGTCCGCTTTAAGGCAGAGCATGAGGCCATGACCACTACACGACCAGCGGCGGGATACCGGGACCTCCCGGCACTCATGTCCTTGCTGACCGGGGACGCCAAGCACGACCACGCGGCAGGCTCCACCCTCGATGTCATCTGGGTGCTCTATGACCGGGTGCTGCGGGTGAGCCCGCAGACGGCCGGCGAGGAGGACCGCGACCGCTTCTACCTGTCCAAGGGACACGGGCCGATGGCCTACTACGCCGTGCTGGCCGCCAAGGGCTTCCTCGACCCGGCGGACCTGCCCGGCTACGCGTCGTTCGGGTCAGCCCTGGGCCGGCACCCTGACCGGCAGCTGGTCACGGGCGCGGAAATCTCCAGCGGATCGCTGGGGCACGGCCTGCCGCTGGCGGCCGGGACCGCGCTCGGCCTGCGGGCGAGGAGGCTGCCTGGGGCGCGGGTCTTCGTGCTCGCCGGGGACGGCGAACTGGACGAGGGCTCCAATCACGAGGCGATCGCCTTCGCGGGCAGGGCCGGGCTGGACCGGCTGCAGGTGGTGGTCGTGGACAACTCCTCCGCCACCCATGGCTGGCCGGGTGGCATCGAAGCGAGGTTCGCCGCTGAGGGCTGGTCGGCGCTGCGGGCCGACGGTCACGATCACGCGGGCCTGGAGGCCGCGCTGACCGCACCGCATCCGGGCCGGCCGCATGTCGTCGTCGCCGTGGTCGAGCCGAAGTGGTCAGCCCCCGGCCCGGCCTGACCGGGCCGCCGCCTTACCGGCCCGCCGACCGGGCCGCCGGCCTGACCTGGCCCGCCGGACACCTGTGAGAGGTACAGATGCAGACGATGAGAGAGCGTTTTGTGTCAGTCATGTCGGAGCTGCTGGCGGAAGATCCGCGGCTTGCCGTGGTGCTCGCCGATATCACCGCCGACGGGTTCGAGCCTGCCCGCCGGCGGTGGCCGGACCGGGTGGTCAACCTCGGGATCCGGGAGCAGCTGCTGGTCAGCGTGGCCGGCGGGCTGGCGCTGGCCGGGATGCGGCCGGTTGCCCACACCTTTGCCAGCTTCCTGGTGGAGCGGCCGTTCGAGCAGATCAAACTGGACCTCAACCACCAGGGTGTGGGAGCGGTGCTGGTCAGCGCGGGCGGTTCCTACGACTACTCCCAGAGCGGTCGCACCCACCAGGCACCTGGCGATGTGGCGGTGCTGGATACGCTGCCCGGCTGGACCGTGCATGTTCCGGGCCACCCCGATGAGGCCGAACGCCAGCTCCGGGCGGCTGCCGCCGGGGACGGGCTGGTCTACCTGCGGCTGTCCAGCCGCTCCACGATGGTGCCCCTGGAACGGGAGCCGGGCAAGCTCAGTGTGCTGCGGACCGGCGAAGCCGGCACGGTGGTCGCGGTCGGGCCGCTGGCCGACGAGGTGGTCGAGGCGACCCTCGGGCTGGACGTCACCGTCCTGGCCGCCGCCACCGTCCGTCCCTTCGATGGCGCCACCTTGCGGGACACCCTGCGCACGCCCGACGTGGTGATCGTGGAGCCCTACCTGGCGGGAACGTCGGTCCGGGTGGTGGCGGACGCGCTCTCGGGCATCCGCCACCGGGTGCTGGGACTCGGCGTGGGCCGCGACGAACTGCGCCGCTACGGCACCCCCGCCGAGCATGAGGCCGCGCACGGGCTCGACGCGGCCTCGCTCCGTGCCTCGATTGCGGCGTTCCTCGGCTCAACGCCGGGGCGGCATGGTCACTGGCCGTTGGAGGTACAGGGACGGGCCCTCAGTCCGGCAACGTAGTCCGCCGGTGCTCCAGCCTTCTCCGCCGCGTCGGCCAGAATGCCGAGATACCGGGCGGACGGCAGCCCGCCCTCGTACGCGTTGAGCACATAGAGCCATGCCAGCACGTCGCCCTCGAGCGTCTGCACCCGTACCCGCAGCTTGCGGTAGTAATCGAGGGTCGCCCCGTCCCAGTGGTCCAGCACGCGCTCGTCGAGTTCGGTGACGTCGTAGAGCACCACGAATACTCGTTCGGCGGCATCTTCTACCACGGTGGCGCGGGCGCCCTCCCAGTTGATGTCCTCGCCGCCGAACGTCAGGCGCCAGCCTTCGAGCCAGCCGGAGCCCTGCTGGGGGGAGTGCGGGCAGCGCTCGGCCATCTGCTCCGGGTCCATGTTGCTGCCATACGCCGCGTACAACGCCACGGATGACAAGCGTACGAGCCCCGGCGTTCCCTGGTGGCGTGGTCACCGAATCGTGTTAGTGAGTGTGCAGTCACTGGTCCCGTGCCCCGCCAGGGCGAGGGGCACGCCCCGGCGGGCGGAGGCGGCACAGCCGCCGGGCAGAAAGGCACGCCCCGGCGGGCAGAGGCGGCACACGCGGCCGGAAAAGGAGGGGCATGCCCCGGGCGGGCCCGACCGTGTCCTGAGAGGAGAATGGGGCGTCGTGAGACAGCCACGTGTGAAGATCGTGATTCTGGGGGGCGGCCCGGGCGGGTATGAGGCGGCCCTGGTGGCCGCGCAACTCGGGGCGGATGTCACCGTGGTCGATTCCGGCGGGCTCGGTGGCGCCTGCGTGCTGACTGATTGTGTGCCGTCCAAGACCCTCATCGCCACGTCGGAGACGATGGGGCTGCTTCATGGCTCGGCGGGCCTGGGCATCACGATCGCGGGGCATCGGGGCGGCGTGGGCCGGGTTGCCGGGGGCCAGCGCCCCGCGGGAGGGCCGCCGCCCGGGCCCGGGCACGAGGCGGCCGATTCGGTCTCGGTGGACGCGCCTCGCCTGTATGCGCGGGTGAAGGCGCTGGCACGTGCCCAGTCGGCCGATGTCGCCACCCGGCTGGCGGCGGAGGGGGTGAAGGTCATCACCGGGCGGGGACGGCTGGCCGGGCCGCATACCGTCATCGCCGGTGATCGGGAGGTCAGCGCGGACGTGGTGCTGGTCGCGACCGGTGGGACGCCGCGGGTGCTGCCGGGCGCGCAGCCCGATGGTGAGCGCATCCTGAGCTGGCGGCACCTGTATGACCTGGACGAACTGCCGGCCGAGCTGATCGTGGTGGGCTCGGGGGTGACCGGCGCCGAGTTCGCCAGTGCCTACCAGGCCCTGGGTTCGCAGGTCACGCTGGTCTCCTCGCGGGATCATGTGCTGCCGCACGAGGATGCCGACGCCGCCGTCGTGGTGGAGGACGTCTTCCGGCGGCGCGGGATGACCGTGCTGAGCCGCTCCCGCGCCGAGGGCGTCCGCCGGGAGCGATCGGGTGTGGTGGTCACCCTGGCGGACGGCCGGACGGTGCGGGGGTCGCATTGCCTGCTCACGGTGGGGCTGGTGCCGGCCACCACCGGTCTGGGCCTGGCCGAGGCGGGTGTCGCGCTGGACGGGCAGGGATTCGTCCAGGTGGACAAGGTGTCGCGGACCTCCGCACCGGGCGTCTACGCGGCTGGCGACTGCACCGGGGTGATGATGCTCGCCTCGGTCGCCGCGATGCAGGGGCGGATCGCCATGTGGCATGCGCTCGGGGAGGCCGTGCAGCCGCTGCGGCTGGGGCACGTGGCCGCGACGATCTTCACCGAGCCGGAGATCGCCACCGTCGGGGTGGACCAGGCGGCGGTCGAGTCCGGCCAGGTGGAGGCCGATGTCGTCAAGCTGGCGCTGGCCACCAACGCGCGCGCGAAGATGCAGGGGTTCCGCGACGGGTTCGTCAAGCTGTTCGCGCGCCACGGCTCCGGGACCGTGCTCGGCGGAGTGGTGGTCGCGCCCCGCGCCAGCGAGCTGATCCTGGCCGTGTCGCTGGCGGTGGAGCAACTGCTGACCGTGGACCAGATAGCGCACACCTTCGCGGTCTACCCCTCGCTGTCGGGCAGCCTGACCGAGGCGGCCCGCAGGCTCATGGCGCCCACCCCAGGCGGCCGGTAGCGGTGCGCCGGCCCTTTCCGCGACCGCGGTGCCGCCCTCTTCCGCGACCGCGGTGTCGCCCTTTCCATGAACAGAGGCGCCCGGGCGGGCTCAGTGGGTGGGCCGGCCCAGGTCGGGATCG
>DPMS01000173.1 GCA_003541285.1 Actinomycetota bacterium | reverse complement strand
GACGGCAGCTACGAGCCGGTGGCCGAGATCAGCGCGGAACTCGACCGTATCGCCGCCGCGGGTGGCCCGGACATCAGCATCCACGTGGACGGCGCTTCCGGCGGGTTTGTCGCCCCTTTTCTCCAGCCCGGCATCGCCTGGGATTTCCGGGTGCCAAGGGTGGTCTCGATCAACACATCTGGGCACAAGTACGGCCTGGTCTATCCCGGTGTCGGCTGGGTGGTGTGGCGTGACCCGGCGGCGCTGCCGGAGGATCTGGTGTTCAGGGTCAACTACCTGGGCGGCCAGATGCCCACGTTCGCGCTGAATTTCTCACGTCCCGGTGCCCACGTCGCCGCCCAGTACTACAACTTCCTGCGGCTGGGTTTCGCGGGCTACCAGCGGGTGCAGCAGGCCTGCCAGGATGTCGCGATGCATATGTCGTCGCAGATCGCCCGGATGGGGCCGTTCGAGCTGCTGACCGACGGCAGCGAACTGCCCGTGTTCGCGTTCAAGCTCGCCGACGATGCGGCCGGCTATACCGTGTTCGACCTGTCGGAGCGGCTGCGTGAGCGGGGCTGGCTGGTCCCGGCCTACACCTTCCCCGCGGACATGCAGGACACAGCGGTCATCCGGATCGTGGTCCGCAACGGCTTCAGCCGGGACCTGGCAGACGCGTTCCTGGCTGATCTGCGCCGTCATGCCCGTTCACTGGCGGAACACCCACAGGCGCATGCACCGCTGGTGCCGGAAGCTGTCCGCCAGGGGTTCGCACACTGATCCAGCGCCTTCCCGGCTGCTGCCGCCTGGAACTGTGCCATGCCCCGGTCACGCAGAGGACCACCACCGCGACCAGGGCCGCGAATCTGATCAGGGGCACCAGCAGCACCCGTTCTTCATGGAGCAGCGAGCCGAGCCCGCCAGGCAGCGGGCCAGGCATGCCGGGCAGGTAGTAGAGGGTTCCGGCACTCAGCCGGGCCAGCACCGGCCAGTCCAGGCGGGTCGCCGGGTAGAGCGCCAGCAGGCACAGTGCCATCGCGTCGTACCAGGGCCGCTGGTAGGGCCACACGAGCAGCCAGGCGAGGCTGAGCGCCAGGGCCGGCCGCACCGCCGGCCAGGCTGGCAGCCCGGCCGGCAGCCGCCGCAGCATCAGCCAGATGACCGCCAGCAGCAACGGCACCGCCAGCAGCATGAGGTCGGGGAGGTGGCCACGGTTGAAGGGCCTGGCGAGCAACTGATAGAAGTTGTCGCTGGTCGCGCTGGCGTCACGGTAGAGCAGGACCCGCACCGCGGGCGGCCCGGACCACAGATAGGAAGGCACCAGGACCAGCAGTCCCCCGGCGGCAGCCGCGGTCAGCAGGCGCACCTGCCTACGGGCAGCCCAGGCGATGCCCAGGCCGAACAGGATGAACGGGATCTTGATATCGGCCGCCGCCCCGACCAGGGCACCCGCTGCCAGGCCCCGACCCACGCCCGGGCTCCCGCCGCGCGGCAGCCGGCCGGCTACCAGCAGGCCAGCGAACGCCAGCGCGGCGGCGATCGCGTCGACATGCCCGCCAGCCACCAGCCCCCACAGCAGCAGCGGGTTCACCGACCAGAGCAGATGTGCCCGGGCCCGCCTGGCGGGATCGGAGCGCAGCAACCGGTCCAGGGCAAGCACGACCGCGCCGAAGGCGAGCGCGTTCCACAATTTCAGCCAGAACGTGATCCTGGCGGGCGAGGTCCCACCCGCCAGCGCGGCAGCCGCCTGCTCCGCGGTCGCCAGCGGTCCGTACACCGAGAACTTGTGTTGCCATGTCTTGGGGATGGCCGCCCCAACCGGGTCGCCGGTCATCTGGAGCCGGTGGGGGGTCATCCGGTACGGGCTGCCGCCGATCACCACCATCCGGCCGTACGCGGCATAGTCGAGGGTGTCGGTGGAGCCAGCGGGTGGGAGCACCGCGAATGCCGCGGTGACGGCCAGAGCCGCCCCGACGAGCAGCCGGGCGGGCAGCCGTGCCCCTCGCGCCACGGCCACCAGCCCGGCCACCACCCCCGCCACCCCGCAGACCACGGCCACCCACAGGGCGATCGTGACCAGCACCACCGACGGATGCAGCGGAATCCACCAGGGAGGTCCCGCCGCCGGCGCGGAGATCTTCACGACCGCCCGGCTTGGCCCGGCCACCGAGACCGCGATCATGATCAGGATGGATGCGGCGATCCCGGCCAGCGCCAGCCAGCCGGTAAGCCGGCCACCACGCCTGGCCGCCCCGGCTGCGGACGGGCCGCCGGGCACGGCCGGGGCCGGCCGGCCCACCCCCGGCGCAACGGTCATCGGGCCGGCCCTGGACCTGGTCCGCGTCCCGCGGCTTCGTCGCTAATTGCGCACGCTCCCCCGACTTCATCGCGCCCCCGGACTTTATCGCGCCGGACCTTAATCGCGCTATGTCCAGTGAGTGACCTACCCCCCGGATATCCGGGCATGGGCCACATACCGAGAAAATTGCTGGCCCGGACTGGTCACGGATCAGTAATGAGGTAGCTGACCCGGATTGTCCACGGATCAGTAATGACGCGCGCTGGGAATCCGGACGGCCGTTTTGCCCAGCAGGCCCCTTCGCCTGGCCCGCCAGGCCCCGCTCAGGCATAGCACCACCACCGCGACCAGGGCCATGAGCCTGACCAGGGGAATCACCAGGATCTGGTCTGCGCGGGTCACCGCGGCGAGCCAGGGCGAGCGTGGCCTGCCGGGCATGCCGGGAACGGAGTAGATGGTAACCGCCGCCAGCCGGCCGAGCATCGGCCAGTCCAGGCGCGAGGCCGGGTAGAGGGCGAGCAGGCAGAACGCCATGGCGTCGTACCAGGGCCGCTGGTAGGGCCACACGAGCAGCCAGGCGAGGCTGAGGGCGAGCGCGGGCCGGACCGCGGGCCGGGCAGCGAAGCCCTCGGGCAGCCGCCGGAGCAGCAGCCAGATGACTGCCACCAGGATGGGGGCGACGAGCAGCGTGAGGCCGGGCATGGCGGCAACGCCGAACGGCCGGTAGAAAAGCTGGTACAGGTTGTCGCCGGTGGCGCTGGCGTCACGGTAGACGAGGACGGCGATCGCCGGCGGCCCGAACCATAGATACGACGGAACGAGTACCGCCGCGGCGCCCGTTCCCGCGGCCAGCAACGTCCGCGGAGACCGGCGGGCGGCCCAGGTGATGCCCAGGCCGAACAGGATGAATGTGATCTTGAGATCGGCTGCCGCCCCGACCAGGGCGCCGGCCGCCAGGCCCGCGAGCAGGCTGGGGCGCTGGCCCGGCCGGAGGTGGCCTAGCGTGGCAGGGCTCAGCAGGGCCAGCCCGAGGAAGCCCACCGCTGCGGCCATCGCGTCAACGTGGCCGCCGGCGACCAGGCCCCAGAGCAGCAGTGGGTTCAGCGACCACATCAGGTGGGCGCGGGCGCGCCGGGCCGGGTCGTCGCGCACCAGTCGGTCCAGCGCGAGCACGATCACGGCGAAGGCCAGCGCGTTCCACAGCTTCAGCCAGAACGCGATCCTCGCGGCCGAGGTCCCGCCGAGGATGGCGGCGGTGGCCTGCTCGACGGTCGCCAGCGGCCCGTAGACCGAATGCTTGGTCTCCCAGGGCAGGGGAGCCGCGATGCCGACGGGGTCGCCGGCCTGCCGCAACTGCAGTGGCGTCATCACGTAGGGGTCGTGGCCGATCGCCACCATCCGGCCGTACGCGGCATAGTCGAGGCTGTCGGTGGATCCGGCAGGCAGGAGCACCGCGAACACCGCGGTGACGACCAGCGCCGCGATCACCAGCAGGTGGGCCGGCGGGCGTGCTCCGCGCCGGATCGCCACCAGCCCGGCAGCCACCCCGGCCGTGCCGCTGACCACCGCTGTCCACAGGGCTACCGTCACCACCGCGACCGACAGGTGCAGCGGGATCCACCACGGCGGTCCCCAGCCCGGGCCCGGCACTGTCACCACGGCCCTGTTCGGCCCGGCGGCCGAGACCACGATCATGATCAGGAGTGACGAGCCGATGCCGGCCACCGCCAGCCGCCCAGGGAACCGGGTCCCCGCGGCGCCAGGCGCCGGGGCGGGCACGGCCGGCTTGCCCGGGGGCTGGGGGGCGAGTCCGGGCAAGAGCGGGAGCACTGCTGGCTCGTCGATGGGGCACGCTCCGGCTGGGAACACAGCGATGGGAAGTGGCTTGGCGGGGGTTACTCGCCGCAAGCCCGGCACATCCTGAACGGTAACGTGCAGCGACCTCAGCTGAGTTCCGCAATCAGCGGCATTCCATGCAAAAAGTGGGACAGGAAAAAGTCATGAATTGGTATGGAGTTCCGGGCAGCCTGCAATCACCGCTGGCTGCATGCCGGAATAGGGTACCCATGCCCGGGCTGGGTAACGGATGCGCTAATGGGAAATGACGGCTGGGTAACGGCCTCAGATGTCTTTGCGCAGTCTTTGCAGCGCCTCAGCGAGGATGGCGGCACCGTCGGAGTCGCTACGCCGTTCCTTGACGTACGCCAGGTGGGTCTTGTACGGCTCGCTGCGCGGTGGCCCGGGCGGGTTGGCCTGATCCCGGCCCGCGGGGAACCCGCACCGTGGGCAGTCCCAGGTCTCAGGGACGGCGGCATCACTCGCGAAACTCGGCCGCGTCTCGTGGTTGTTGGAGCACCAGAAGGAGACCCGCACCCGCGGTGCCGACTCACCACGTTCCGCCTCACCCATGGGACCCGCCCCGACGCGGCTACCCCGGATGGCGTTGCCACTACTCACAGACCACCCCTTGCCCTCTCCGCGACCGCCTGGCCGTCAGTGATTCAGCAGCAGACCGAGGCCGACGATGCACAGAAACCAGATCACCCCGGTGAAGATCGTGAGCCGGTCCAGGTTCCGCTCGACCACCGACGATGAGCCGAGCGAGGAACTCATCCCGCCACCGAACAGGTCCGACAGGCCACCACCCTTGCCCTTGTGCAGCAGCACCAGCAGCACCATGAGCAAGCTCGTGATGATCAGGACGACAGAAATTCCGATGGTCACTGCCGATGCTCGTCCTTCCGGGTGCCGTACTGCTGTGTGCGTGGCCGCTGCCCCGCTCAGGCGCTGGTGGCCAGTTCCCGGTACCGGCAGATCCTGACGAATTCCCCGGTGTCGAGGCTGGCACCACCGACCAGCGCGCCGTCGATGGCTGGCTGTGCCATGATCGCAGCGATGTTGTCGGCCTTCACCGACCCGCCATACAGGATACGCACATCCAGGGCCACATCGTGCCCGTGAACCGCGGAAACCCGGTCCCGGATCGCCTGGCACACCTCTTGTGCGTCCTCCGGCCGGGCGACTTCACCGGTGCCGATGGCCCACACCGGCTCGTAGGCGATCACCAGGCCGGCGATCTGGCGGGCCGGGATGCCGTTCAGGGCGCCGTCCAGCTGGCCCAGGGTGTGTACCAGGTGGTCCCCCGCGCGCCGGATCTCCAGATTCTCACCGACGCACACGATGGGGGTCAGGCCCGACCGCAGGGCCGCCTTGGCCTTGGCGTTCACGACCGTGTCGTCCTCGCCGTGGTACTGCCGCCGTTCGGAGTGGCCGGCCAGGACATAGGCACAGCCAAGCTTGGCGAGCATCGGCCCGGACACCTCGCCGGTGTAGGCGCCCTGGTCATGCGCGGAGATGTCCTGCGCCCCATACCGTATCCGCAGCTTGTCCCCCGCCACCAGGGTCTGGACGCTGCGGATCGCGGTGAACGGCGGCAGCACCACTACCTCGGCGGCGTCGAAGTCCTTGCCGGTCAGCGAGAAGGCCAGTTTCTGGACCAGCGCGATGGCCTCGAGGTGGGTGTTGTGCATCTTCCAGTTGCCTGCGATGAGCGGCGTCCGCCCGCCGCCCGCGGCGCTCACTGGCCTTCCAGGGCGGTCAGCCCGGGCAGGACGGCGCCCTCCAGGTATTCCAGGCTCGCCCCGCCTCCGGTGGAAATATGGGTGAACGCATCGGCTGGGAAACCCAGCTGCCGAACGGCTGCCGCGGAGTCGCCGCCGCCCACCACAGTCAGTCCCGGCACGGCGCTGATCGCCTGGGCGACTGCCCGGGTGCCGCCGGCGAAGGCCGGAAACTCGAACACCCCGGGCGGCCCGTTCCAGAAGACGGTCTTGGCATCGGCCAGCTTGCGGGCGAACAGCTCCCGGGTGGCCGGGCCGATGTCCAGCGCGAGCCGGTCGTCCGGGAAGGCGTCGGCGGGCACCACCTCGGGCACGGCGTCCGCGGCGAAACGGTCGGCCACCACGTGATCCACCGGCAGCACTACCTCCACCCCGGCCCGTTCCGCCGCTGCCAGGACCGCCGAGACCTGCGGGATCTGGTCAGCTTCCAGCATGGACCGCCCGATCGGCAATCCGCGGGCGGCCAGGAACGTGTAGGCCATGCCGCCCGCGATGAGCAGCCGGTCAGCCCGGGTCAGCAGGTTGCCGATGACCGCCAGCTTGTCCGACGGCTTCGCGCCGCCCAGCACCACCACGTATGGGCGGGGCGGGTCGGTGGTGAGCTGGCGCAGCACCGAGATCTCCGCCAGCACCAGCTGCCCGGCCGCGTGCGGGAGCAGCCGGGGCAGGTCGTACACACTGGCGTGCCTGCGGTGCATGGCCCCGAACCCGTCGCCCACGTACACGTCGGCCAGATCGGCCAGCCTGGCCGCCAGCGCGGCCCGCTCCGCGTCGTCCTTGCTGGTCTCGGCGGGCTCGAACCGCACGTTCTCCAGCAGCGCCACCTCACCGCCGTCCAGGCCGGCCACGGCGCTGGCGGCGGACTCCCCGGCCACGTCGCCGGCGAAGGCCACCTCCTGGCCGAGCAGTTCCGATAGCCGGCCCGCGACCGGCCGCAGCGACGGGCCGCCAGCCGCGCGCACGGCGAAGCCGTCGCCCTTGGGCCTGCCGAGATGGGCACAGACGACGACCCTGGCCCCGCGGCTGGTCAGGGTCGTCAGGGTGGGGAGGCTGGCCCTGATCCGGCCGTCGTCGGTGATCGTGGACCCGTCCAGCGGCACGTTGAGATCGGCCCGCAGGAAGACTGTCCGCCCAGCCACGTCGAGGTCATCGACCCGCTTCATCAGCGCCTGTCTCGTCTCGTAGGGGGAATTGACCGCGGGCAGGGGTCAACCGAGCCGCCCGCCGACCAGCGCCGTGATGTCCACCAGCCGGCTGGTGTAGCCCCACTCGTTGTCGTACCAGCCGATCACCTTGACCTGGTCGCCGAAGGTCATCGTCAGGCCGGAGTCGAACGTGCACGAGTAGGGAGTGCCGACAACGTCGGAGGAAACGATCGGGTCGCTGGTGTAGTGCAGGTAGCCCTTGAGCGGCCCATCGGCGGCCGCCTTGAACGCCGCGTTCACCTCGTCCACCGAGACTTCCCGGCTCACCTGCACCACCAGGTCGGTGACCGAGCCGTCCATCACCGGCACCCTCATTGCCATCCCGTCCAGTTTGCCCTTCAGGTCGGGCAGCACCAGTGCGGTCGCCCGGGCGGCCCCGGTGGTGGTGGGGATGATGTTCTGGGCGGCGGCCCGCGCCCGGCGCAGGTCCTTGTGGACGAAGTCCAGGATCACCTGGTCATTGGTGTAGGCGTGGATGGTGGTCATCAGGCCCTTGACGATGCCGAAGCTGTCCAGCAGCACCTTGGCCATCGGGGCCACGCAGTTGGTCGTGCAGGAGGCGTTGGAGATGACGTGGTGCCGGGAGGGGTCATAGGCGTCGTCGTTGACGCCCATGACGATCGTGATGTCCTCGCCCTTGGCCGGGGCCGAGATGATTACCTTCTTCGCCCCCGCCGCCAGGTGCTTGCGCGCGTCCTCGGCCTTGGTGAAGCGGCCGGTTGATTCGATCACCACATCGACCCCCAGGTCGCCCCAGGGCAGGGCGGCCGGGTCACGTTCGGCAAGCCAGGTGATGCGCTGGCCGCCGGCCGAGATGGCGCCGTCCGCGGCGTGGATGTCGAGGTCGAGGGTGCCCAGCACCGTGTCGTACTTGAGCAGGTGCGCGAAGGTGGCCATATCGCCAAGGTCGTTCGCGGCCACGATCTCGATATCACGGGCCTGCCCGCCGGCGTGGACGGCGCGCCAGAAATTGCGCCCGATCCGGCCGAATCCGTTGATGCCCACGCGGATGGTCACGGCTTGATCTCCCTCATGCGTAGCTGCGAAGTCGCCCGGGCTCGCCCCCCGAGCAGTAGACCCTACCTGACAGGGTTCCCGCTGATCGTGCACCCTACCCGCGGCCGTGTCGCCGGGCCGGAAGGCCACTGCAGGGGGGACTTCCGCCCCACCCGCGGGGGGCAGCCCGGCCACCCCACCTCACCCCTCCGGCGGTGCGCAGCCGCCGGTCAGGGCAGGAACATCTCCGCGGTGAGATGGGCATCGGTCCCGGGCACCCCGAGGTCCCGCGCGCGCTTGTCGGCCATGGCCAGCAGCCGGCGGATACGGCCGGCGATCGCGTCCTTCGTCAGCGGGGGGCTCGCCAGCTGCCCGAGTTCCTCCAGGCTGGCCTGCCGGTGCTCGATCCGCAGCCTTCCGGCCACTGTCAGGTGCTCCGGCGCTTCGTTACCGAGAATCTCCAGCGCCCGCTCCACCCGGGCACCGGCCGCAACCGCTGCTCGCGCACTGCGGCGCAGGTTGGCGTCGTCGAAGTTGGCCAGCCGGTTCGCCGTTGCCCGGACCTCGCGCCGCATCCGCCGCTCCTCCCAGGCAAGCACGCTGTCGTGTGCTCCCAGGCGCGTCAGCAGGGCGCTGATCGCATCCCCGTCCCTGACCACCACCCGGTCAACCCCCCGCACCTCACGGGCCTTCGCGTGGATCTTCAGCCGCCGTGCAGCCCCGACCAGGGCCAGCGCAGCTTCCGGTCCCGGGCAGGTGATCTCCAGCGCCATCGACCGGCCCGGTCCGGTCAGGCTGCCGTGCGCCAGGAAGGCACCCCGCCAGGCGGACTCGCAGTCACAGGTGGTGCCAGCCACCACCTGCCGGGGAAGGCCACGGACCGGCCGCCCGTGATTGTCCACCAGGCCGGTCTGGCGGGCCAGGCTGTCACCGTCCCGGCGGACCCGTACCACGTACCGGTTGCCTTTCCGCAGCCCGCCGGGTGCCAGCACGATCAGGTCGGAGGCATGGCCGAACACCTCGGCCACGTCCTTGCGGAGCCGGCGTGCCGCGGCACCGGTGTCCAGTTCGGCCTCAACCACGATCCGGCCGCTCGCCAGGTGCAGCCCGCCGGCGAAACGCAGCAGCGTGGATACCTCCGCCTTACGGCAGCAGGGCTTGAGCACGGTGACACGGCTCAGTTCGTCCTTCACCAGGCCAGTCATGGCCATGGCCTCACTCCCCCTCGAATATCTCTGCGAATGCCCCCGCGAGTTGCCGCGGATCGTGGCGCGGCGAGCCGTCGCGCATGGCCAGGTCCGCGAGGACCAGCCTGCCACCGAGCAGGCCCGCTGCCTTCTCCAGTTCTGCGGCGGTGCCCCCGGCAGCGCCGCGATCGGCCAGCACCACGTCGAGCGTAAGCTGCGGCGCGTGGTCCGTGAGCACCTCCAGGTGAGTATGCGGTGAGAATCCCTCGGTTTCGCCCGGCTGTGGTGCCAGATTCAGGGCCACCAGGCGGCGCGCCCGGGTTGAGATCAGCGCCTGCGCCAGTTCCGGCACCAGCAGGTGCGGCAGAACGCTGGTGAACCAGGAACCCGGCCCCAGCACCACCCAGTCGGCGTTGCGGATAGCGGCGACCGCCTCGGGGCAGGCGGGTGGATCCGCCGGGATGAGCGAGATGGACCGGACCCGCCCGGTGGTGGAGGCACACTCGGCCTGGCCCCGCACAGTGCTGATCTCGTCTGGCCGGGCAGGGTCCGCCCCCTCCACTTCGGCCACGAGGTCCAGCGGGACCGAAGCCATGGGCAGGACCCGCCCGTGTGCCCCGAGCAGCCTGCCTACCCAGTCAAGCCCCTGAACCGTGTCGCCCAGCAGGTCCCACAGCGCCACGATGAGCATGTTCCCGACGGTGTGGCCGGCCAGGCCCGTGCCGCCGGTGAACCGATGCTGCACTACCTTGCTCCAGGTGGTGCCCCAGGCGTCGTCGCCGCACAGCGCGGCCAGCGCCATCCGCAGGTCGCCGGGCGGGAGGACGCCGAAATCGCGGCGGAGTATGCCGCTGGACCCGCCGTCATCGGCAACCGTGACGATGGCGGTGAGCTGGCGGGTGACTCGCCGCAGCGCCGACAGCGAGGCGAACAGCCCATGGCCACCGCCCAGCGCGACCACCCGGGGATTGAGGGGGCGCACGGCGGGCACCACCCCCGCGGGCTTGCTGCCCCCTGCCGTCATCGCCACGTGAGTCCCAGGTTCCTTGTCGTCGCCCGCCCCAGGGAGGCCACCGCTCCAGCCGTGGTCACTCTCGCCCCAGGTCCCTGTGCACCACCTGGATGTTCAGCCCGGTCTCCTCCAGCCGTTCGGCGATCTGCTCGGCCATCGCCACGCTGCGGTGCTTGCCGCCGGTACAGCCGATGGCCAGCGTCACGTACTGCTTGCCCTCACGCTCATATCCGGCCAGGACTACCCGCAGGGCGGCCAGGTAGGCGTCGAGGAAATCGGCAGCACCCAGCTGGCTCAATACGTACTCCCTGACCCGTTCATCCTGCCCGGTCAGCGGCGCCAGCGCTTCGATCCAGCGGGGATTGGGCAGGAACCGGCAGTCCGCGACCAGATCCGCATCCACCGGCAGGCCGTATTTGTAACCGAATGAGATCACGCTGACCCGCGGCGCGGTCGCGGCGCCGGTGCCGAAGTAGTCGCGCATCCGGGCGCGCAGTTCGTGCACGTTGAGTGCGGCGGTATCGAGCACCAGGTCGGCCTCGCCGCGGACCGCCCGCAGCAGCTCACGCTCCGCGGCGATCCCGTCCACCACCCGGCCGTCTTCCTGCAGTGGGTGCGGGCGGCGGACACTCTCGAACCGCCGGACCAGGGTTTCGTCGCTGGCTTCGAGGAAGACCACGCGCGGTCTGACTCCCCTGGTGGCAAGCTCGCGGATCGCCGACTGCAGGTCGCTGGAGAAGGCCCGGCTGCGCACGTCCACGACCGCGGCGATCCGCGGCAGGGCACCTTTGGCCCTCCGGGCCAGATTGATCATCGTGGGCAGCAGGCCGGGCGGGAGGTTGTCGATCACGAACCAGTCGAGATCCTCCAGCGACTTGGCGGCCGTGCTCCGGCCGGCCCCCGACATGCCGGTGATGATCACAATCTCCGCCGGGCCGCCTCTGCTGCCGCGCAGTTCCTGGCCCGTTACGCTGCTATCCATCGCCGTACACCCCCGCGCCTCACGATGCCCCCTGCTCGCTGGCCTCGCCAGCGGGCCGCCCGGCCCGCAGCGCCGTCACCACTGCTTCGGCCAGTTGTGGCCCGATGCCCGGCACCAGCGCCAGCTCTGCTGACGTCGCATCCGCGATCCGCCGGACCGAGCCGAAGTGCCGTAGCAGCGTAGCCCGCCTGGCCGGGCCAAGCCCCGGCACGGCGTCAAGTTCGCTGACGGCGAGGGCCTTCGATCGTTTCGCCCGGTGATAGGTGATGGCAAAACGGTGGGCCTCGTCGCGCACCCGCTGCAGCAGGTACAGGCCCTCACTGGTGCGGGGCAGGATGACCGGCGAATCATCGCCCGGCAGCCATACCTCCTCCAGCCGCTTGGCCAGCCCGCACACGGCGATCTCGTCGATGCCCAGCCCGCCGAGCGCCTGGACCGCCGCATCCACCTGAGCGGGCCCGCCGTCGATCACGACCAGGTTAGGCGGGTAGGCGAACTT
>DPMS01000171.1 GCA_003541285.1 Actinomycetota bacterium | reverse complement strand
GTGCAGGACGACGTTCGTCACGACCTCGGAGACCAGCAGGCAGGCGAGTTCGGCCTGCTCGGCAGGCACGCCCCAGCGGGCAAAGGTCGCTTGCGCCTGGCGGCGCGCCTCGGACACCCTGATCGCCTCGGCCGGGAAGGTGGCTTCCCACGAGGCGAGGTCCGAGCGCGACGTGCGGACGACGAGGATAGCCATGTCGTCGTCGATATCGCCGGGCACCGCCTCTTCCGCTGCCTGGGCGATGTCCTCCACACCCGCGGCCGCGGCCTTTTCGACCGCCAGCCGGAGCATCTGCGCCGCCTCGGCCTCGGTGTAGTGACCGCTTCCGTCCAGGCGCTGACGGCGGTCGGTGAGCCCGTCGGTGTACAGGACGAGGGCGGATCCCGGCGGGAGCTTGCGCATTTCCTCGTGGAAGGTGGGCAGGCCTGCCATGCCTTTGCCGCGCACCCCGAGCAGCACTCCCTTGTGCTCTATCTCCAGTTCGGATACCTCACCGCCGGCGACGAGCAGCGGCGCGTCATGACCGGCGTTGGCGAACCACAGCGTCCGGGACCAGGCGTCATACACCAGGTAGGTACAGCTCACGGTGGGCGGGTCGGGCTGGCCTGGCGATTCCGGCGTGGATGTGCCCAGGGTGCGGCACCAGTCATCCAGCTTGCGCAGGATCTCCGCGGGCGGTTTGTCATCCTGGGCGAAGGCCCGCAACGCTGCCCGCAACTGGCCCATGACCGCGGCCGCCCGTGCGCCGCGCCCCTCCACGTCACCGATGACGATGCCGACCCGGCCGGCCGAAAGCGGGATGAGATCGTACCAGTCACCGCCTACCTGCGTCTGGATCCCCTGGCCGTGGGTTTCCAGCGGCTTGGCCGGAACGTAACGCCAGGCAACCTCAAGGCCGTCGAGGGTGGGCAGGTGCTGGGGCAGCAGGCTGGTCTGGAAGGCAAGCGCGGTGCGGCGCTCCTCCTCGAACAGCATCGCGTTGTCGATGGCGACGGCGACCCGGCCTGCGATCGCCCCCAGGAAATCCCGGTCGTCGGCGTCGTAATGCCGGTCCTCCCGGTCGGTCAGCCGGGACAGGGCCAGGCTCATCACGCCGAGCAGTTCACCCCGCGCGCACAGCGGCGCCGCGACGATCGAGACGAGCCCGACCTCCTCGCTGGCCTGCAGGCTTTGCTGGGTTGGCGCCGGGAACTGCTGAGGACGCAGGTCCTCCACCACCACCGCGTCCAGCCGGGACATCGCCTGCTGGCAGAAGTGCCCTTCCGGGTAGACGATCTGCTCGCCCACCTGTGCCCAGGTCCCCGGGGCCGGCTCCCAGCCGCCGGCGTTGATCTGCGCCCGGCGGATCAGCTTGTCGCCGTGGAACAGGTCGATGAAGCAGTGGTCGGCGAACTGGGGGACCAGCGTTTCTGCCACGTGGCGCAAGGTGAGGTCGAGTTCCAGGGACCGGGCCAGGCGCTCCCCGATCCGCTCCAGCAGCCCGATCCGGTCCCGGTCCCGGGGGCTCGTGCGCCTGGCCGCCCGGCGGGCGATGATCACGATGCCGTCGATGGCGCCGGTGGGATGGCGAAGCGGCACCGCCTGCACCTGGACGAAGATCCGGGATCCGTCCGCCCGGATGCTGGTGAAGGCACCCTCCCAGGCACGGCCGCGCAGCACCTGCCTGACCATCCCGGCCGCCTTGCCGGCGTCCCCCTCCTGGAAGCCGGGCAAGAAGATCGGCCGACCTGCCAGGTGCTCGCTGCTGTCAGGGAATTCGAACAGCCTGACCGCGTACGCGTTAGCGTACAGCAGGTTGCTGTGCCGGTCGGTCACCAGTACCGCCGCCTCGATCTGCCCCAGCACGATGTCGGCTGGCAGGCAGGCGCCGAGCGCTTCGGGGTCCCAGGCCCTCACCGGCTGTTCTCCCGGCCGTCGTGGGCGCCCTGCCGGGCGCCACGGTCAGGCGGCGGCCACGAAAACGTGCGCGGCAGCCTGGCGGGGCAACTCCGCCGTGATGCTGCCCGCTCCATCATCACTTGTCACCCGCACACCGTCGTCGGTAGCCGCGAGCGTGACCTCGCGTCCGGGTTGTATCCCGCTGCGCCTGAGTTTAAGCATCAAGTCAGCATCGCTTTGGGCTTGTTCACTGATCCGGCACACCATCACCGGGCCGGGGCACTCGGCTGCGGCCCTGTCCATGGGCGCAACACGCTGCCGTTCCGCCGTCGTCGCCCGGTCGGCGGCTTCGGCCGGCACGCCCAGTTCCGCGAGCCCGGGGATCACATTGCCGTGCGGGCACCGCACCGGGTAACCGAGCAGTTCCACCAGCCTGCGCTCGACCTGCTCGGAGATCACATGCTCCCACCGGCAGGCTTCGATGTGGACTTCCTCCCAGGGCAGGCCGATCAGGTCGACGAGCAGGCACTCGGCCAGCCGGTGCTTGCGCATCACCTGGGTGGCAAGTTTCCGGCCGGAATCGGTCAGCACAAGCTGACGGCCGTCCTCGAGCCGCAGCAGGCGATCACGCTCCATCCGCGCCACGGTCTGGCTGACCGTCGGCCCGCTCTGGCCCAGCCGCTCGGCGATCCGTGCCCGGAGCGGGACGATGTCCTCTTCCTCCAGTTCGAAGATGGTCCGCAGATACATCTCCGTGGTATCGATCAGCCCGTGCGCGGTCACCGGTTCTCCTCTCGCAGCCGATCGTATTCGGTGCGACACGCCGTGGCCCACCTGTGAGAAACGGTTCGTGCGCCAGGCCCGGGACCGGCCAGGCCGGTCAGGGGGCGAGGCGCTCGATGATCCAGTGAGCCCCCTGGCGGCGGTAGCGCAGCCGGTCATGCAGCCGGTTCGCGCGGCCCTGCCAGAACTCGACGGTCTCGTGCCTGACCTGATAGCCGCCCCAGAAACTGGGCATCGGCACCGTCGTGCCTTCCGGCCAGCGTTCCGCCAGGTGCGCATACCGCTCGTCGAGCACAGCGCGGGAGCCGATCACCGACGACTGCCTGCTCGTCCACGCCCCGAGCTGGGACCCGTGCGGGCGCGAGCGGAAGTACGGCTCACTGTCCCGCTCCGACAGCGGCGAGACCGGGCCCTGGATGATCACCTGCCGGTGCAGCGCATACCAGGGGAACAGCAGGCATGCCCAGGGGTTCCCCGCGAGGTCCTGGCCTTTGGCGGACGTGCGGTTGGTGTAGAAGATGAAACCGTCAAGCCCGTGGCTCTTCAGCAGGACCGACCGTGCGCGTGGCTGGCCGGCTGCCGTCACCGTCGACAGGACCATGGCGTTCGGCTCCGGCAGCCCGGCCGCGACCGCGTCGGCCAGCCAGCCGGAAAACTGTGTCACCGGATCGGCGGTGAGCATCGTTTCGTCCAGGCCAGGGGCCGCCAGCTGGGAAGGACTGCTGTCCTTCGGCGGGTCGTTGTCGGCGTCCACGGGTATTGATCCTCACACAGCCGCCGCCCCGCCGCGACACGGGCGGCGCGGCATATGCCCTGGGTGGTACTTATCACGATCGCACCGCTACCCGTAGGCACTCCCGGCGAGGTTGAATTGAGCGGGCCACGGCGAGTGCTACCCGCCGCCGCGGCTGCCTGGGAGCGACCCGGACCGGGGACACGTCACTCAGGAGGAAGACACAAGGAGGCACAGATGTCCGACTTGAGGCCGGGGCTTGAGGGCGTGGTCGCGTTCGAGACGGAGATCGCCGAGCCCGACCGGGAGGGCGGATCCCTTCGCTACCGCGGCGTGGACATCGAGGACCTGGTCGGCCATGTCTCCTTCGGCCACGTCTGGGGGCTGCTGGTGGACAACGACTTCACCCCCGGCCTGCCCCCGGCCGAGGCGTACCCGATACCGGTGCACTCCGGCGACGTCCGGGTGGACGTGCAGAGCGGGCTGGCCATGCTCGCCCCCGCCATGGGCATCCGGCCACTGCTGGATATCGGCGACCGGCAGGCGCGCGACGACCTCGCGCGCACCTCGGTGATGGCGCTGTCCTTCGTGGCGCAGTCGGCCCGCGGTCACGGCCAGCCGCTGATTCCCCAGGAGCGGGTGGACGAATCGGAGAACATCGTCGAGCGGTTCATGATCCGCTGGCGGGGCGACCCGGACCCCCGTCACGTCAGGGCGGTTGACGCCTACTGGACCTCGGCTGCCGAGCACGGCATGAACGCCTCCACGTTCACCGCCAGGGTCATCGCCTCCACCGGTGCCGACGTGGCGGCGGCGTTCTCCGGGGCGGTGGGCGCCATGTCCGGGCCGCTGCACGGGGGGGCACCCGCCCGGGTCCTGCACATGATCGAGGAGGTCGAGCGGATCGGCGACGCCACCCGCTACGTCAAGACCGAACTCGACCGCGGCGAGCGGCTGATGGGATTCGGGCACCGGGTGTACCGGGCCGAGGACCCACGGGCCCGGGTGCTCCGCCGGGCCGCCAAGGAACTCGGCGCGCCCAGGTACGAGGTGGCGGTGGCACTGGAGGAGGCCGCCCTGGCCGAACTGCACGCCCGCAGGCCCGACCGGGTCCTGGCCACCAATGTCGAGTACTGGGCGGCGATCGTGCTGGACTTCGCCCAGGTCCCCGCGCACATGTTCACGGCCATGTTCACCTGCGCCCGGACAGCCGGCTGGGCAGCGCACGTGCTGGAGCAAAAGCGCACCGGGCGGCTGGTCAGGCCCAGTGCCCGGTATGTGGGCCCGGAGGCACGCTCGGTCCGCGAGGTTCCCGGCGCCGCCGCCGTGCTCGGCGAGGTCTGAGCAGGGGTCACCCACGGCAGCCGACTAGGCTGGCTGGCGTGACCGACATCGTGATTCCGGCAGAACTGAAACCCGCCGACGGCCGGTTTGGCAGCGGCCCCTCCAAGGTGCGCCCCGAGCAGGTGGCCGCGCTCGCGGCCTCCGGGGTGAGCTACCTGGGCACCTCACACCGGCAGGCCCCGGTCCGCTCGCTGGTCCGGCGGGTCCGCGAGGGGCTCGCCGAACTGTTCCGCCTGCCCGAGGGCTACCAGGTCGTGCTGGGCAACGGCGGCACGACAGCGTTCTGGGATGTGGCGGCCTTCGGCCTGGTGAGCCAGCGATCCTCGCATCTGTCGTTTGGCGAGTTCTCGTCGAAGTTCGCGAAGGTCACCGCGGGTGCGCCCTGGCTGGCCGACCCGGTGGTGATCGAATCGGCGCCCGGCACCCATCCCCAGCCGCGGGCGGACGCGGGCGTGGACACCTACGCGCTCACGCATAACGAGACTTCCACCGGTGTCGCCATGCCGATCCGCCGGGTACCCGGGGCCGACCCAGGTGCGCTCGTGATCGTGGATGCGACCAGCGGGGCCGCCGGGCTGCCGGTCGACATCAGCCAGACCGATGTGTACTACTTCGCACCGCAGAAGTGCTTCGGCTCTGACGGGGGCCTGTGGATCGCGCTGATGTCGCCGGCCGCGCTGGAGCGGGTGACCGGGATCGCGGGCAGCGGCCGCTACATCCCGGAGTTCTTCTCCCTGCCGGTCGCGATCGACAACTCGGGGAAGCAGCAGACCTACAACACCCCGGCCGTCGCGACCTTGTTCCTGCTCGCCGAGCAGGTGGAATGGATGCTGGGCGAGGGCGGGCTGGACTGGACAACGGCGCGGACGGCGGACTCCTCGGGGCGCCTGTACACCTGGGCGGAAAAATCCGCGTACGCGACCCCGTTCGTCGCCGACCCGGCCCAGCGCTCCCAGGTGGTGGGCACGATCGACTTCGCGGACACGGTGGACGCCGCCACCGTCGCCGCCACGCTGCGGGCGAACGGGATCGTGGACACCGAGCCATACCGCAAGCTGGGGCGCAACCAGCTGCGCATCGCGATGTTCCCGGCGGTCGATCCAGCGGACGTCGAGGCCCTGACAGCCTGCATCGACTACGTGATCGAGCGGCTGTAGCCGCGCGCCCGGGTCAGTGCAGCGCTGCCCCGACGATCGCGCCCAGCACGAGCAGCGCGAGCACGGTGGGGAGCAGCCAGCGCGTCGTGCGGTTCACAGCAGGCAGCTTAATGCGCCCGGCCCGCGCTCTTGCCCGGGTTACCCGGCTTTCTGCCGGCTGACCAGGGGGGATTCACCCCGGCAGGCTGGCGGCACGCGCCCGCAGCGGCCATGTCCCGATCGTCTCGTAGCGGGGCTCGTCCTGCGGCCGGCTGCGGATGAGGTAGATCTCGCTGGCCGTCCAGGGCGTCCCGGTGAAGTCTGCCAGCGTCGCCACCAGCGTCCGCACATCAGCCGGCACCCGGCACCGCGCCAGCGTCAGGTGGGGTTCGTACCGTCTGCCTTCTGAGGCGGGCGGGGCACCGGCCCGGCGGGCCCCGGCAGCCACCGACGCGGCCAGCGCCGCCAGCCCGCGCCGGTCGCCCTGCACCCCGGTCCACAGCACGCGGGCGTTCCCCGCTCCGGGGAACGCCCCCGCACTCCCGAGCGCCAGGGAAAGCCGGGCATGCCGCGCGGCGGCGCGCTCCAGCCGGACCGCCAGGTCCCCGGTCACCCTATCCTCCACTTCACCGAGGAAGGCCAGGGTGAGGTGCCAGGCGTCACGTCGTGTCCAGCGCAGTTCGGGCCAGGCAAGCCGGAGGGGGGCGAGTGCGCTGTCGAGTTCACCGGCAGCACGGTCGGGCAGGGCGATCGCCACGAACAGCCTCATAGGCCATTGGTAGCAGCCCCGGGGCCGGCCGTGCCGTAATCTCCGCTCAGGTGCGGGCCGTGCCGCGGATCCGCAGGTAGCCACGGGCGGGCACGCCCTGGGCGCGGGCGAGCAGCACAGCCGCCACAACTGCTGCCAGGAACGAGATCACCCCGCCCGCGATCAGGCTCATCCGCGCCCCGAACTGCTCGGCCACCCAGCCGGTCAGCGGCGACCCGAGTGGGGCCCCGCCGAGGAAGACCAGCATGTACAGGCCCATCACCCGGCCGCGTACCGCCGGGGTGGTGCTGAGCTGGATCGTCGAGTTGGCCGTGGTGGTGAACGTCAGCAGGGCCAGCCCGGTCGGCACCAGCAAGATCAGGAATGACCAGAAGGCCGGCATCAGCCCGGTCACCACCTCCAGCGCACCGAAGACCAGGGCTGTGGTGAGCAGCAGCCGCATCCCGGGCCGG
The DNA here is from genome assembly GCA_003541285.1 of Actinomycetota bacterium. Lineage (GTDB taxonomy): Bacteria > Actinomycetota > Actinomycetes > Streptosporangiales > Streptosporangiaceae > UBA9676. The sequence goes on along the minus strand of DPMS01000171.1, from coordinate 6,684 downwards.
GCGCGGCGGGCGGACAGCAGCGCGCCGCCGAGCGCGCCGACCGCGAACACGGTGGAGGCGAGCCCGAACGCCCCGGCCCCGGTGTGGAACACACCACGGGACATCAGGGCGGTGGTGACCTGGAAATTCATCCCGAACGTGGCTACGAAGAAGACGAGGGCCAGGGTCAGCCACAGGCTCGGGCGGGCTTGGACGTAGGCGAGTGCCTCCCGCAGCTGGCCCCGGGCCCTGGGTGCCCGTTCCATGGGGTGCAGTTCTGCCGGGCGCATCAGCTTCAGGCCCGCCAGCACCGCGCCGAAGGAGGCAGCGTTCACGCAGAACGCGGCCGGGGTCCCGACCAGGGTGATGACCAGGCCGGCCACGGCCGGGCCGGTGATCCGGGCCAGGTTGAAGATGGCGCTGTTGAGGGCGATGGCGTTGGCCAGCCCGGCCGGGCCGACCATTTCCGCGACAAAGGTCTGGCGGGTCGGGTTGTCCACCACCGCGACCAGGCCGAGCGCGAAGGCGAGCAGGTAGACGTGCCATACAACGACCACGCCGGTGAGGGCGAGCACCCCCAGGATCAGCGCGAGGGCGCCCATGGTGGCCTGGGTGACGAAAAGGATGCGGCGTTTGGGGTAGCGGTCGGCGATCACCCCGCCCCACAGGCTGAACAGCAGCTGGGGCAGGAACTGCAGGCCGGTCGCGATGCCGAGCGCGGCGCCGCTGCCGTGGGTCAGCTCCAGCACCAGCCAGTCCTGTGCCACCCGCTGCATCCAGGTGCCGGTGTTGGAGACGACCTGGCCGGCGGCGAACAGCCGGTAGTTGCGGGTACTCAGCGACTGGAAGGTCCGCAGCCAGGTGTGGCGCGGCCGGCCTGCCCGGCCGGTCAGGACTGGCTGAGCTTCTCCAGGATCGGCGCGGCGGCCCGCAGGGTGGCCCGTTCCTCCGGGCTCAGTTCCGCCAGCTTCCTCGCCAGCCAGGCCTCCCGGCGCCTGCGCACCTTGTGCACCAGGTCCCGGCCACCATCGGTCACGGTCAGCACCACCTGCCGCCGGTCGCTGGGATGGGGCGCCCGGCGCACCAGCTGCCACTCCGCCAAGGCTGCGATGACGCGGGTCATCGAGGGTGGCTGCACCTTCTCGTGCTCGGCCAGCTCTCCGGGAGTCATCGCGCCGTGCCGTTCCAGGGTTGCCAGCGCGGCGAGCTGGGTGTCGGAGAGCGCGGGCTCGGCCAGTCCGGGCTCGAGCCGCTCGACCCGGAGCCGCCGTGCCAGCCGGCTCACCGAGATCCGCAGGGTGGTGGCCAGACCGGCGCCGGAATTGTGCTGGGATGGCGTCATCTTCATTAGCCTGAGTCATTACTTTCGCTAACAGTACGTGAAGGCGAAACATTTCGTCAACCGGCGGTGCCCCGGCGGCCGGGCAGCATCGCGGGAGCCCAGCCAACCCTGGAGGTGCGGGGCTGGCAGCCGATCGGGGCACAGCGGCTAGCCTGGGTGCGTGACCGGTAGCCGGCGGCCTTGCCCGCCACCCCTTGAGGCCAACGACCAGCTGGTCACCGCCGTCATCACGGCCGCCTGGGCGATCGCGCTGGTGGTCGTGCTCATCCTGCGCCCGCAGATTCCCGCCGCCGGGCAGTGGTGGATCTGGACCTGCGTGGCCGGGCTGTGCATGGGGCTGTTCGGGCTCTGGTACGTGCCCCGGATGAAGCGGGCACGGGCCCGCAGGGCACAGCGGCGCGCGGAACTACGCGCCCGCACCTCCGCTCAGCCGTGCTCGAGCGACTCGAAGACCGTCTCCTCCACCGAGACACCGGGCACGTCGACGAGGTCGTAGCCGAGTTCGTCGATCACCGGCACGACCGGACGGCCAGCACCCCCGGAGGTCAGCGCCTCCGAATGCGCGCCGCATCCGTGATCCTCCGCCACCACCCTGCCGTCATCGGGCGCGTACTCGTTGGCGCACGCCCCGAAAACCTGCCCGAGCGGGCCACTGAGCCGGACGAAGAACCCGCAGCCACGGCACCGGCCGGGCGCCGCATGGGCCAGCGGGCTGCGCGGGCCGTGCTCGCCGGTGTACCAGCGCAGCGCCGCCTCGTCCCGGCCGATCGCTGACAGCACCCGCGCCCGGCTGGCAGCGAGATCGGCTGCGGCCGGGGCACCTGGCATGGGCTCCGCCAGCCCGGCCACTGCCGCGGCGATCTCGGACAGGTCTGCCAGGCCGTCTTCGCCCTCCAGGGCAGCGCCCGGCACCAGCCGCTCGTCATCGGCGGGCGCGGGCAGGATGTCACCCACGCCCAGATCGCCCGGCCGGAGCCGTTCGCGCCACGGGACCCACTCCGGGGCCAGGATCGCCGCTGGTCCGGGCAGGAGCAGGCTTTCACTCACGGTGACTGTCTTCGACCGCGACGCCCTGGTCAAGGTGACCGCCCACTGCCACCCGCGGTACGCGGGATCGAGGCAGCCAAAGAAGTGGGTGACGACCCGGTCGGCCTCTGCTTCCACGGCGAGGTGGTCGCCGACGCTGTCTGCCCCCGCGACCTCGCCGGCGGCGCTCCGGGCCAGGTCTACGGCCTGCGCGCAGGCCTCATCCGGGTCACGGGTCCGCATGCGAAGTGTGCTCACGTTGAGTAATTCTTCCTTATCGACATGCATGCTCGCACCACGATGTGGCCTCGATCGGGTCACATCGGGCCGGCCCGCCGGCTCGTGGCGGGTGGGAAACCGCAGAATACTGGTAGCCATGGGATGGGCGGGCGCCCGGCTGAAGGCCAGGCAAGCGACGCAGCGGGTCGCGGCAGCCGCCCAATCAGGGGGGAAGGCCGGGGCGTCGGCCGCACGCGGCACCAGCCGTTTCGTCCAGCGCCTGACCGGGGCTTCGGGGGCAGGGCGGACCGGGCTCTCCAAGCTCATCGAACTGACCGCGGCGGGCAGCGCGGGTGACGCCTTCGTGGCCGTGGCACTGGCCGGCACCCTGTTCTTCAGCGCCTCGGTCAGCCAGGCCCGGAGCCAGGTAGCGCTCGCCCTGATCGTGACCATGGCGCCCTTCGCCGTGCTCGCCCCGCTCATCGGGCCGATGCTGGACCGGGTCCAGCAGGGCCGCAAGTACATCCTGGCGGGCACGATGCTGGCCAGGGGGCTGCTGTGCTGGGGCATGGCAGGCGCCGTGGCACACCACGACACGGTGACCCTGCTGCCGGCCGCGTTTGGCGTGCTGGTGCTGCAGAAGGCGTTCGGGGTGACCCGCAGCGCGGTCACACCCCGGCTGCTGCCGCGGGAGATCACACTGGTGACCGCCAACGCCCGGGCCGGGCTTGCCACCCTGATCGCCTCCACCCTGGCAGTGCTGCTGGCCGGTGGCATCGATCTGGCAGGCGGTGGCGGCAACGAAGGCGCCGCCTGGGTGCTGCGCACCGGCACGGTGATCTACCTGGCCGCTACTGCGCTCTCCTTCCGGGTGCCGGACCGGGTCGACGCGCCCCTGCCGCAGGCGGCCGCCCCGCGGGCCGGCCGGCCCACCGAGCCCGGCCGGCCCGCCCAGCCCGGCCAGCCNNCGGGACGCGGCAGCGGAACGGCCAAGTGCAAGCGGGCAGGACCAGGTGGCGAACTCTGCGGCAGCTGGGCCCGGTCGTGGGCGAGGCGATGCGGGCCAACGCCACCTTGCGCGCCTTCTCCGGCTTCATGGTGTTCTTCCTGGCGTTCCTGCTGCGCACCGTGCACTTCCGGGGAGTGAACGACAAGGTCGCGCTGGCAGAGATGATCACTGCCGCCGCCGTGGGTGGCTTCCTCGGCAGCCTGCTCGGATCGGGCCTGCGGGCCCGCAAGCCGCACCTGATCACGTTCGGCATGCTCGGCGTCGCCACGGTGACGACCGCGCTGTGCGCGGCGTTCTTCGGGCTCTGGGCGGCCCTGGTGGTGGCGCTGGTCGCCGCCTTCGGGCAGGTACTGGGCAAGCTGGCGCTGGACTCCACCGTCCAGCATGAGATCGGGGAGGAGATCCGCACCTCCGCTTTCGCCGCCTCCGAGACCCTGCACCAGCTGTCGTGGGTGGTGGGCGGGCTGGCGGGCCTGCTGATGTCGCTCACGTCGAGCGGGAAGGCCGGCCTGACCGTGGCCGCCATCGGGCTGGCCGCCTCGCTGGTCCTGCTGCTGCTTCACCGGCGGCGGCGGATCCTGGCGGCCCGGCAGCGGGTGCCTGCGGGCACGCACGTCACGCCGCCCTGAGCGCCTGCGTGGACGGCGGGGCATACCCGGGCGCGCCCGCACCGACTGGCGGCCCGCCCCGGATGATCCGGGTCAGGCCTCGACGTCGTCGGCCACGGCGCGCAGCACAGCCGCGATCTTCTTGGCATCGCGGCTGTCAGGGTGCCGGCCACGCCGGTAGGACCCCGACAGGCCATCCAGCAATTTGATGAGATCCTCGACGATCACGATCATCTCGTCGGGGTTCTTACGGCTGACCTTGGTGACAGTTGGCGGAGGCTCCAGGATGCGCACCTGGAGCGCCTGGACCCCCCGCCGTCCTTCTGCCACACCGAATTCCACCCGCTGCCCGGCACGCAGCACGGCGCCGGCCGGGAGAGCGGAGGTGTGCACGAACACCTCCCCACCGTCATCGCGGGTGAGAAAGCCAAAACCCTTGTCGGCGTCATACCACTTGACCTTGCCAGTGGGCACGGACGGACCTCATGCGGAATAGGAGCGGGCAGGTGCGCGCTTGAGTGCGCGCTCCCAGGTTATCGGTCCCGCGCGACTGACGGCAGCCACCCGGTACGTGATCCGGCACAGCGACGTGACCCCGGCGAACCGGGGCCACGTCCTCCACGGCCCCCACGCTCGGATGGTGCTGGGACGGGATCGCGTGCAGACCGGGCATATCCGGCGGTGCTCCCTCTGCCCCCGGGGCACAGGCCGCATCATTGGCGTACCCGGCCGTATCAGAGGGTAATCGCCAGAATGCCTGATCCGTCCTCGCCTGAGGGCACGGCAGCGGCGCACAGGACTGGNNCACAGGACTGGCAGCGGCGCAGCGCGCGGGCTATCGCCGCCAGGGCGGCACGCGTTCCCTTCGCCCCCGGCGCACCTGCAGGAACAGGCGCGCCGCACACAGCACCGAACCGGCCCGGAGCAGGTACCCGACGTCCAGGCTGAGCGCGTGGGTATAGATCTCGACTGGGTTGCCCTGACCGCGGACGATCACAGCGGTCACCGCGGTGCCGAGGAGGGCGATCACCAGCGGTCCCGTCAGCGCGATCCACTTGTCGCGGGGCATCCAGAACCGGGAGAACACCGCCAGTATCCCGCCGATCAGCCAGAACGGGAACGGCAGGATAAGCCCGCCGACGCCGAGCAGGATGACCACGGCGGCCTCCAGCGGATAGCGGCGGCTCATCGACCCCGCCTCCCTGGCCCACCTGCCCACATTCCCGGCCAGTGCCCCCGCGCCGCCGCGCAGCATGAGTCTCCCGCCGGGCAGCCGCGATGTGACCGGAGCGGGGGCGGCCAGGTTGGCGGGCTGGCCGGTGCTGGGCGCGCCTGGCTGGGAGCCCGCTCCTGGATCCGCCTCGTGACCGGTCCCGGGCGGCTGCTGGTGACCGGTCCCGGGCGGTGTGTCCGCAGCCGGGGGCGTCTCGATGACCGTCCCTTCCAGCACCCGCAGTTCCGGCTCAGCCGGCGGCTGGGCTTCCGCGCCCCCCGGCGGCCCGGTTCCCCCCGTGCCGGGCACGTCGTCCCTGGACCCGCCCGCCGGCCTGCCGCCGCGCATCGCGCGCAGCCGGCTCCGCATCCCCTCCAGTGCCGCACCGGTCCCGCCACCCGCACGGCCGGGCCGGCCGCCGGGCTGGCCGGGCCTGGGCCGCAGGGCCAGTGGCTGGGTGTCAGTAGCGGGTCTCCACCGGGAGTTGATCGGGCGGCGCTGGAGTGGCTCGGTGATCGACGCGGCAGCCGCCTCACCGGCCTGCTTGTCCCGCGCCCGGCGTTTGACCCAGGCCGCATCCAGCCGGGCACGTTCCTGCTTGACGAGGTCCTCCGGCGAACCCAGCGCGTCGAGAACCTCCTTGACGCGTGCTGGGTCTCCCAGCCCGGCCGGGCCGCATTCCCGCTCGATCCGCGCCCTGGTGCGCCCTACGAAGGCGAGCCGCCCGCCTTTGGGCAGATAACGTGTCGCGGCCTGGGTCACCCGGGACAGGTACTCCAGGATGAGCCTGTCGGCGGAAAGGTTTGCGGGCACCTTCATGCCCAGATGATCCCTCCTAATCCGGCCCTTGTGGAGCCCATGCCCTGCCACCAGGGTGTGTCGGGGTAGGTGCACAGGTCACACACCCATGGCGGGGTCACGGTGGCCACAGTGGTTCCGCTGCCACCGCCCGCACGGGCACGTGCCTACCGGAAGCCAGAGGGGCGGCCCCGCACGTGCGGGGCCGCCCTCCGGTGCCCGGTCCTGGCCCGCCGCAGCGCGGCGGGCCAGCCGATCGGCGAGGACTTTTCGCCGATTTGCAGACCTCAGCGGGCGTTACCGCCCGCCTGGCGCAATGGACTAGAAGTCCATGTCGCCGCCGCCGGGTGCGGCCGGCGCCTTCTCCTTCTCCGGCTTCTCAGCGATCACTGCCTCGGTCGTGAGGAACAGGCCGGCGATGGAGGCAGCGTTCTGCAGCGCGGAACGGGTGACCTTGGCAGGGTCGATGATCCCGGCCTTGAACATGTCG
>DPMS01000172.1 GCA_003541285.1 Actinomycetota bacterium | reverse complement strand
CAGGCGATGAGCTCGAACTACATCGAACTCGCCGGCGGCCGTGGCGAGTACACCTCGATCCCGTTCCGGTACGTGTGGCCCGCGGAACTCGACTTGATGGCCCAGCTCGCGGGGCTGCGGTTGCGCGAGCGGTGGGACGGGTGGACGCGGGAGCCCTTCACCAGCGAAAGCCGTCAGCATGTCTCGATCTGGCAGAAACCCGCCGGCTGCCACGAGTGAGTCAGGCAATGGCACGGAGGAGTTCGCGTTCGCGTTGTGCGCTGAGCCCGGCCCGCCTGGCGCGGTCCAGGCCTTGCTCACGTTCCCAGACCAGGGTGTCGGCGAGCAGTTGGGCGCGCGGGCGGTGCCGCAGACCTGCTTGCTGTGCGGCTGCGCCGCTGCGCGCGGACCATCCTTCCCAGCCTGGCTGGATCAGCCACATGGGCAGCGAGTCCGGCCCCATGTACTCGGCAACGCCCTGCTTGAGCAGCCATGCCGGGTCGGCGGTGACCACCGGCCCGATATGGCCGCCTACCGCGCGCGCCTGCTCGATCCATTCGCCGAACGAGACGATCGGCCCGACACCGTTATATGTTCCGGTGATCCCCGTTTCGGCGGAGGCGAGCAGCCAGGCCGCGAGGTCGCGGACGTCGATGACCTGGGTCGGCAAGCCGGGGGAGTCGGGGACCAGCATCGGTGCGTGCGGGTCGCGTGCGGCACGGGCGACCCAGTAGCCGGAGCGGTCGGTGTGGTCGCCAGGGCCGCCGATGAGCCCGGCCCGCGCTACCAGCAACCGGCCACCCACGGTGGCGGCGCAGGCCTGCTCGCATGCCACCTTCGCCTGTCCGTATCCTTCCTGGGATGCCTCGTCGAGGCAGGTCGCCGCCACGACCTCGGCGGACTCATCGGCGCCGGGCAGGGCATGAGAGGCGTAGACGTTACCGGAAGACACATAGGTCCAATGCCGCGCCCGGCCGCCCAGCGCGGCCAGCGCACCGCGGACGAAACCAGGCTGCCATGACACCTCTATGACCGCGTCCCACTCACGGCCGGCCAGGACTGAATACGCGGCGGGATCACGCCGGTCAGCGGCGGCGAGTACCGCCCCGGCCGCCACCGTCCCGCTCTCGCCGCGCGCCAGGCAGGTCACCACGTGGCCGCGGCTCACCGCCTGGCGCGCCACCTCACGGCCCAGCCACGCCGTTCCCCCCAGCACCAGGACGTCCATCACTTAATCCAAATACCGATAACGGGGGCGCGCACCGGTGTACGCCACGGGCGCAACTCGCCGGGCGGCCGCCGGCACCGGGGTCAGGCGGTTTCGGATCGAAGGATCTCGGCTACGGGGCGGCGGCTGCCGATACGGGCCGGGACTGCGGTGAGCCCCGCCACCACGAGCATCGTGCCAAGTGCTGCCGCCAGCAGCCCCCAGGCGGGCGGGATGGGCAGCGACCGGCCGTGGCTTCCGGCCGCGACCAGTGCGATGCCTGCCGGTATGCCGAGGATGGCGCCTGGCAGCGCGGAAATGAGCTGAGCCGCCGATATCCCGGCGCTGATCTGCCTCTGGGTGGCGCCGAGCGAGCGGGCCACCGCCAGCGGGCGCCGCGAGTCCACCACCGTCGCCCAGGTGACGAAGATCGCGTTGATGGCGGCCAGGGCCACGAGCACGACGGCGATGACCTGCAGCACCTGGCTGACCCCGGCCTGGATGGGATTGGTCAGCCCGCCGGGCACTTTGTGCACGTGATAGAGCTGCTTCAGCGCCAGCACGCTGATGATCGCGGCTACGGTGACCGTGATGCTGGCCGCGCTGAGCACGAGGCGCCGTGGCCGCCGGGCGGCAAGCCGCAGGCCGAGCAGCAGCGGCACTGGCAGCCACCGGGAGACGGCGATCAGCACGGTCCTGCGACGCGGCGCGCGGGCAGCGTCGGCCAGGGCCGCGACCGTGCTGGTCCGGGCGGCGCGGATGGCGGGGACAAACGTCGCGAGCAGTGCCACCGCCAGCGCGACGGCCGCCACCACGCCGGCCGTGACGGCGGTCAGCGACGGCGCACCTGGAGTGCCGATGAGGCCGTCGACGGGGCTGCTGAGCAGTGGGGCGCTCAGCCGGCCGACCGCCAGCCCGGCTACCGCCGCCAGCAGCGCCAGCGCAAGGTGCTCGGCCAGCAGCACGGCGGCGACAAGCCGCGGTGTGCCGCCCACCGCCTTGAGCAGCCCGACGCGCCGGGTCTGCTCGGCCATCCGGCCACCGACCAGCACGGCCACGCTGGCGATCGCGAGCATGCTGAGCAGCCAGCTGCCGACGATCAGGGCTTCCTGCTCCAGTTGCAGCGCCTTGCCGTCCTGGCTGCTGATCTGCTGCCACGAGGACAGGAACAGGGAATTCGTGCCGCGGGCGCCGGCGAACGCTGTCGCGCTCGCCGGGTCCGCCAGCTTCAGGTTCAGCGTGTAGGCCAACGGGTTCGTGGCGGTGGCCAGGCTCCGGGCGTCGGCTGTGGTCAGCCAGATCAGGCCGGGCGAATTGACAGACGGCCAGGCGGCGGTGACCGCGATCCCGGCCACCCTGAACGGCCGGCCGTTCCGGGTGGCCGGGATCGCGGTCA
>DPMS01000668.1 GCA_003541285.1 Actinomycetota bacterium | reverse complement strand
CCTGACGTCAAGGGTGGGGGCTATGACGACACCGGCCAGCCTCGAGCGCCAGCACACCCTCGCCACCGCCGTCGCCCGCTATGACGAATTGCGCATGCGAGACCTCCTGGCACCGGGCACTGAGGACCTGCCAGCAGACGAGCAGCTTGAGCCTGGGCCACTATCACGGCAAGAGGCCCTGGAACTGCTCGCCCTCAGCGAGGTGATCGCCCGCAAGGCCGCCTACGGCCGCCAGCTCACGGTGCGGTCTGCACGCGCAGCGGGTGCCTCGTGGACACAAATCGGCGCTGCCCTGGGCACCACCAAGCAATCCGCGTGGGAGGCTCACGGCCGGTGGATCGACCAGCAGGCAAGCCAGCGTAGTGCCTACGGCCACCAGAGCATGGATAGCCAGCAAGCCGCAGCCGCCCGCGCACTAGCAGGTAACCCAGACAGCGAGTCGCCGGGATAGACNNGGTCGACCTCGGCGCGCAGAGGGACCTGATCGGCGCGGCTGAGCCTATGAGCACCGAGTCCGTCCCGGCCGTCCAGATCGGCGGATGAGCGCGCGCCTGGTCGCTGAGGGTCATTCACCTTCTGTGACGTCGTGGCGTCCGCTTCCCCCGAGTTTCAGCCATCTCGAGCTGGGGCCTGGCGGTATAAGCCTGTCCGGGATTTGGTCTATTCGGGTATGGTGCCCGGGGCACCCTGGTGGCATGGGCAGCGGCAGGCATCCCGTCGATGGCCTGTGCGTGGCCGTGGACGTGCACTACTTCAGCTCCAGCGGCGCCCGGACGGTCGCTGTGGTGGCCGGCGATGCCGCCTTTTCGCAGGTGGTCGCCGATCGTACCGTTGTGGTGCCCGGGGTGGCACCTTACCGGCCTGGTGAGTTCTGCCGACGGGAGCTGCCCCCGCTGCGCGCGGTCTTGCATGGACTCGCCGGGCTGGGGCTGCTGGTGGTCGACGGGTACGCCGATCTGGACCCGGGCGGCCGTCCCGGTCTGGGCTCCCATGCGCACGCCGTGCTCGGCATTCCAGTGATCGGCGTGGCCAAGTCGGCGTTCCGCACGGCCACCCATGCCATCCCGGTGCTGCGGGGAACCTCAGCACGACCGGTGTTCGTCACCGCCGCTGGGATGCCCAGTGCCGACGCGGCGGAGCTGGTACGGCTCATGGCTGGCCGGTTCTGGGTACCTGACGCGCTGCGCCGCGCAGACCAGCTCGCCCGCGCCGTGCCGCCGACAGTTCTCCAGGGGAGCCACCACCTCGGCTGATGGGCGCGCGAAATGCGGCATGTGAGTGAGATCGTGAAGATCGCTTCTTATGCTTCTAGTCCTGGTCCGCGTCGTTCCATGTGGTCCAGATGATGCCTGCTTGGTCGGCAGCGGGCTGGTCTTGCATCATGCGGTGCAGCGAACCGGTTTCGATCGCTTCTTTGAGGTCGATGGGGTCGGCGAGGCCGGGGTCGGCGGGGAACCGGTGGCCGAAGCGGAGGCCCGGGAAGTGCTGGTGGGAGAACAAGACGGCGGCGCGGCGGTGTGGGCCGCTTGCGGTGATGATGACTTCGGCGTCGGTGACGTGGTCGATGTNNGGGCCCGTCCACCCGCCTGCGTCGAGGATCTTGCGGGCTTCAGCGTAGGTGCGCTCGGTCAGGGCCTGCGGTCTTCCAGCCCGGACCTGTCGCCATCCCTCCCGGAAGGCGGCTTCGATCCGCTCTCGCAGCGGCTCCAGACCGGGGAGCCGGGCTCCCCACACGGTCCAGGTGATCCCGGAGGCGTCAGGGGAAGGCTCGGCCTCCATCATGCGGTGCAGGGCTCCTTCCTCGATGTCACGCATGAGCGCGAAGTACTCGCCGCTGGGGCCGTCAGGATCATCGGCCTCGAACCGGTGACCGAACCGGACGCCAGGGAAATGGCGGTGAGAGAACAGCACAGCGACCCGCTGCCCAGGCGGCTCACCTGTGAGGATCACTTCAATCCCGGTGACGTGATCGGTGTAATGGTCTGGCTGCCTGCGCGGCAGCGGGTCACCGGGCCGCGCACCATCACGGACCGCCTGGACCGTCACCGGGTCCAGCGATGTCCGCCCGCCGCGGCTGATGGCCCCGCCTGCCTCAGCCCACGCGGGAAACGTAAGGACACGCGGACTGCCGGCATCTGGCGGCGTCCGCCGCTCACGGAAGGCAGCCTCGATCTCGGCGCGCTGCCGCTCGATCACTGCTCCGCTGTCCTGGCTGGATGCCACGACCGGATGGTAGCTGGTACGTCAACAGGACCGGAATGTCACCCGGTCGGCGGCATTCTGGTGCGCAGGGGTTTCGGCACAGCCAGCTACCGTTGGCGCATGACTCAGACTGAAGCCTCGACGGGAGGCGGGAAGCCTCTCTGCCGCCGGTGTGGGCTTCCTGTCGAAGCGAGCGCGCAGGACTTCGACGTCTTTGAACAGATGCATTACGTGTGTTTCCACTATGAGTTCGAGCACCAAGGCGATCCTGACGTGGAGTGCTCGGCAGGTGGTTGCCCTTCATCTGGCATTCGGCTGCCAGCCAAGATCGTTCGCACTGACGGGGTTGATCTTGTGCAAGCAGGCAACACCGTGGTCCCGGCAATCCTCGCCCTGGAAGCCAACGGCTATGCCGTTTCGCAGGAGGACAACCAGTTCGTGGCGAGGGCGGGAAACGTCCGCCTCGCAGCGGAGGACCCGGTGGCAGTCCCCGGACTAGTCAAGCTTGCCGAGACGCGTCGCCCGTGGCGAGCCAGTAACTCTGAAACGGACGATGTGATGAGCCGCTTCCATCTCTAGAAAGCGAGCGCTCATCGGCATGTGCGAGCGGGTACCGAGCCTCTTCAGGCCCCGTATTCGCCCGCTCAGCCGCCGGGGGCCGCGGTCAGCGCCCTCGCTGGGGCGCCCAGGGCTTCGCGCCGCCTCGGTGGCGGCGGACGTGGGTGGTGGTCGAGGCTGGGGGGATGGCAGGCCTGACCAGGCTCTTGTTGCCTGGCAACTGGCCGGGGGAGTGGCCGTGCTTGTGGGCGCGGAGAATACCCGGAGAACCCAGGACGTTCCGAACGTTAGCCCAGCTCAGGGCGTATTTGGGAGATGACTGTAAAACCGCCATCTCAGCCATCCGTATCAGGTCAGCCGCATCCGGCAAGGCGGCGACCGTAGCCAAAGGGTGCGGGGATCACCGAGAGTAGGTGCAAGATCACCTTGCGGGCTGATTCACGTTCCGCCCGACAGGTCCCCGGCGATGCTTCACCGGTCCCGCCCGGTCGGGGGCCAGGCCCTCCGGCAACCAGTTGCGCACCAACCCAGCGGGGATCCCAGCAACATCGGCGGTCCGCCGTAGCGCCCGGATGATGCGTCAGTTCAGGCGGCTGCCGCGACCGCGTGCCGTTCGTGCCGCCCAGCCTGTTCCGGTAGCGGCCCTTCTGGCCAGCCGGAGTACGGGCCGGCGCGGCCATCCTGGGACAGGTCGTCGACGTGGATGGCGAGCAGAATGGCGCCATCAATCAGGAGGTCACGCTCGGTAGGAGTGATGACGCCCCGGTCAGCCTGCTCGCCGAAGATCGCGCAGACGCGCTGAAGTGCTGCATCAACTGTAAGCACGGTGATCACAGTTCCCACCTCCACCCCAGGCATACCGCCAGGGATGCCAGGCCGGGTCAGGGGCCTTGGTCCTCACTGTGGGCCTTATCATGAGTACCCGCGCCCACTAGCCCGTGGCCGGTGGGGACAAGCAGATCCGCCAGATCTGCGCCGACCGGACTCGATGCCTCTTCGGCCTGTCGCCCGTGCAGAGCGGCGGCTACTTGCGCACCGGGTGCGGACCGGTGCCAGTCACTGAGCGTGATCCGGTGTCGGGCCCGCCGTGCCGCCGGATCGCCGGCTCAGCATGGATGGACGGGGGCGCCGGTGGCTGTGCGGTCATGCGCAGGTCACCGTGGTCTGGATGCCGGGGTCAGGCGTGGTGTTCCAGGATCTGGGTGAGCAGGCGGGTCAGCTGCTGGCGTTCGGCTGCTGAAAGCGGGGCGAGCAGCTCGTCCTGGACGTCGGCCAGGAGTTCCTCCAGCCGCCGCAGGTGGGCGGTGCCGGCCGGGGTGATGCTGATGACATTGCGGCGCCGGTCGGCAGGGTCGGGGGCGCGGCCGGCCAGGCCGCGGACGGCCAGCTCGGTGACCGCCGCCGCGACATCGCTGCGGTCCATCCCGGTGCGGCGGCCCAGGCTGGCCTGGCTGGCGGGCCCGAACTCCTGCAGGGCGGCGAGCAGGCGGTAGTGATACCCGCGCGATCCGGCGGTGCCGAGCTTGCCGGTGAGCAGCGGGTGTGCCAGCCGTGAGACCTCGCTGATCAGCCAGCTCGGCTTGCCCATCAGCATGGCTGGTCTGGCGTCTTCACCGGTGGGCATGCCCGCCAGCTTACCTATTTGTTGGAGAAGCCAACGAAATAACGTTGGCATTGCCAACGTTGGACATGCCAGCGATCTCATCACACCGGGTACAGGGATCCATGCTAAGGAGGCGGGCGATGCCCACCTATCCAGCTCTCAGCACCCGCGTCATCGGCCAGGCCGAGAAGGCCCTCGGCGCGATCCTGGGCGGGCAGCTGGCCGGGACCGGCCTGACCGGGCCCCAGTGGGTGATCCTCACGCCGGCCATCACCGGCGGCGCAACGGCCGGGCGTGACCAGTTCACCCGCATGGTGGCCGGCGCGCTGAAGATCAGCGGAACGGAAGCGCAGGCGCGTGTCGGCGACATGGTCACCGCGCAGCGGCTGCAGATCACCGGCGAGGGCCCGGCAGTGACGGTCACCGGCGCCGCGCGCCAGCTGCACAGCCGGATCCGCACTACCATCACCCAGATCACCCAGCGGCTGTGGGGCGACCTGCCCGCCGAGGACCTGGCCACCGCAGGCCGCGTGCTGGCCATCATCACCGAACGTGCCAATGCCGAACTAGCCCGCTAGCGCCAGGACGCGCGGGCATCCCCCGGGGTGGCCCGCCGCAGACGGCGGCGAGGGCACGGAACGCACTCCGGGCACCCCCGGGCCGGTTGTTGGTTGTTGCCGGGCGCCGCCTGCGGCAGCATGCGGAGCATGACGCGGGCGTTGATGGCCACCGGGGTCCCTTGCAGCGCTGGCGCTCATCACGGGGGGGGTGGAGCGCGGGCCTGCGGCGCTCCGGGCCGCGGGCCTGCCGGAACGGCTGCGCCAGGCGGGCTGGGAGGTGCCAGACGCCGGCGACGTCACCCCGCGTGTGTTCACCGCCGAAGCGGCGCATCCGCGGGCCCGCAACCGGGGCCTTCGTACAGGCGTGCCGGGACGCCGCCGGCGCGACCGGCCAGGCGATCGCGGCCAGGCGGATCCCGGTGCTGCCCGGCGGGGACTGCAGCATCACGGCCGGCGCCGTCGCCGGCTGCCTGAGTCAGCGCCCGGACACCAGCCTGCTATATCTCGATGGGGACGCGGATCTGCGCACCCCCCAGACAACGATGGCCGGCAACTTGGCTGCGCTTCGACGCGGCCATGGCTGTGTTGCGTGGGCTGTGCACCAGCCGGCGTTCGCCGCCCTGGTACTGACAGAGGTCAACCCTACCCGTGCCGGATCGCCGAATCCGCACGTCATGTGGAAGGGCCTTATGGAGCCATGCGTCATGCGCAGAACATCCTGGTATGTGCGATGGTCGGCTAGTTCATGCTCAGTGCCCGGTGGCCGCACCGTGGTCAGGCCGCTGCGGTCCGGCAGAGGATCTCGCCGTGGAGGATGGAGAGCCAGCCGTCCTCGGCGGCCGTCCAGGAGAGCCAGGCAGAGCTGATACGGCGCAGGTCGTCCGTGGTCGCGTAGCCGTTGTCGACGAGCTGGCGGGCCAGCGCGGATTCGGTGATCCTGTCGGCCCACATGCGGCCCCAGTGGTCGCGGTCGGCGGGCGTGGCGTAGCACCAGGTGCTCGACGTGGCCGTGACGTCGGTGAAACCGGCCGCCCGTGCCCAGGACAGCAGCCTCCGGCCGGCGTCGGGCTCGCCGCCGTTGGCGCGCGCTGCGGTGCGGTACAGGCGCAGCCACTCGTCGAGTTCCGGGAGCTGCGGCCACCAGGTGAAGGCGGCGTAGTCGCCGTCGCGCGCCGCGACTACGCCCCCTGGGCGGGTGACCCGGGCCATCTCGCGCAGCGCCCGAACCGGGTCGGCCACGTGCTGGAGCACCTGGTGGGCGTGGACGACGTCGAAGGAACCGCCGGGGAAGGTGAGGGCATGCACGTCCTGCACGCTGAAGTCGACATTGGCGATGCCCCGGGCCGCGATGGCCGCACGTGACAGACCCAGTTCCCGCGGACCGATTTCCGTGGCGGTGACCCGGCCGACCAGTCCCGCCAGGTCGGCTGTGATCGTGCCGGGACCGGCACCGACATCGAGCAGCGAGTCGCTTTCGCGCAGGTGCGGCAGGAGGTACGCGGCAGAGTTCGCCGCTGTGCGCTGCCGGTGCGACCGCAGCACTGATTCGTGATGGCCGTGGGTGTAGGTACTCATGGCTCTCCTTCCGCCACGGCAGTCTGCTCTTCCGATGTGACCATGTCCACTTACCGAGAAACCTTCTCATTATTTGAGACGAAAAATGGCAGTCGAGGCGTGGCATGACGGCCGGGCGAACGTGATGGTTGCCGTGACGTAAGGCGATCCGAACGCGCCAATGCCGGCGATGCCTGGTGTCCCCGCGCCGTGTTCACCGTGGAAGCAGGCGCACAGTTCGCCGCACTGGCCCGCGGCATCGCCTCTCTGCTTGCGCGGCCTGAAAGCAGGATGATTTCGGCGAGAGCGGCCTTACGGTCGGCTCTGAGTGGCTGATGCCCGCGTCCGCGTGCGGCGGGACTGCCACTCCGCTGGCGTCGAGGTGCCGCTGGAGCCCGGAAACCGTCCAGACCATGACCGGCACGGTAACCACCCGGCGCAGCCTGCCCCACGCCCGCCCAGATAACCCAGCTCGGCATCAAGCGGACCCAGCCGAACCCGGACCGCATCCGGCACCAGAAGGCGGTTGCGCGTCATTGTAACCGTGCTGCCGCGTCATGCTCTGCGACTATCTGCGTATCCGGTTTTGGGAATGCGGAGCGTGGCCATGGCGCGCCCGGTTCCGGTCGCGGGCGTTCTGAAGATGAAGGTGTCATGCCTGCTCCCAAGCCTGGCCTGAGAGGATCGTCACCGCGGTGAGCAGCCGCGTTCACGAGTCCTCACAAGGAGCGGCAGACGGTGACGGCCGAAGAGCACCTCACGGCGGGCGGGCATCGGGCCCAGTTCGACTTCGAGGTCGATTTCTCCAACGGTGGCGGCATCCAGGGCCAGGGTTTCCGGCTCGACATCGCAGGTGATGACATCTCCGATGAGGAGCTCGCCGCCTGCATCATCCGGGATATGCGGCTGCTGATGGTCGGCGAGGTGCGGATCCTGCATAAGCAGATCATCCGCGAGGCGCACAAGCGCTCCGGCGCCACCCCGCAGGCGGGTCAGGCGGGCGGGCGCACCCGCATCGACCTCAGCCACGTTGTCAAGGACCGGATGGTCACCTACCCCGGGCTTCCCGCGCCGGCCATCTGCGACTTCCTCAGCCGTGAGCAAAGCCGCGCCCGCTACGCCCCGGGCACCGAGTTCCAGATCGGCATGATCGAGCTGTGCGCCAACACCGGCACCTACCTCGACAGCCCCTTCCACCGCTACCCGGACGGCACCGACCTGGCCGGCCTGCCGCTGGAGCGGCTGGCCGAGCTGGACGCCGTCGTCGTCGACGTCAGCGGGCAGGCCGGGCGGCCGGTCGATCGCGGCCAGCTGCTCCCCTACGATGTCGGGGCCAAGGCAGTGCTGGTCCGCACAGGATGGGACCGGCACTGGGGCACCGATGCCTACTTCCGCGGCCACCCGTTCCTGACCGCCGCCGCTGCGGAGCACCTCGCCGCCGAGGGGGCGGCGCTGGCCGGCATCGACTCGCTGAACATCGACGACACCAGCAGCGGCGAGCGGCCCGTCCACTCCACCCTGCTCGCGGCCGGCATCCCGATCTGCGAGCACCTCACCAACCTCGCCGCGCTCCCGGCCGGCGGCTTCCGCTTCAGCGCTGTCCCCGTCAAGATCCGCGGCATGGGAACATTCCCGGTCCGCGCCTACGCCACGATCCAGGCGGGCGGCCACGGCTAGCGGCAAGGCCGGGACGCCGCTCAACGGCGCCGCCGCCGTCATTGCCGTGGCTTTGGGGCACTGGCCGCTGACCTCCGGCCGCGGCAGGAGCCTGGATCCTGCCAGGACCACCCCCGGCATCGTTCTGCCTGCCTCGGGCGGCGAAGGCTAACCTCCGGGCAGCGCATACCTTCCCGCGCGTTGCCCGCGCGGCGGCATGACCCGCCAGGGATCAGGCGCGGGGGCGGCGGCGGACAAACCCGCAGCCGTGCAGACCGGCCTGCTATGCGCGTCAGCGAGACTCGACATCAGGCAGCCGTCGGCCGACCATATCGGCGGATACTTGCGCACTCGCTACTGATCAAGCGCAGTCACTAAGCGTGATCTGACGCAGCTATCCTGCCAACGCCTCCGGGTGGTCAGGCGCATCCTGCTGTCACGGTGACACCTTCAGTTCGCCGGACCCCGCCACAAAGGCCGACGCGGTCATCTGCCAACGCCTGCACATCCTCGGCCACCTCAGCTACCCGGCAGAGGGCCGGGTCGGCCATCGGTTGCGTGACCTCGCACCGGGCTGGAGATCGGCGACGGTACCGTGCAGGTGTCCGGGCTCGTCATTGCCCCAACCTGCCTGGCCGCGAATGCGCGTGCTGACTCGGGAGGAACCTTGATGGGGAGGCTCAACGAGAAGATCGCTATCGTGACCGGTGCGGGCCAGGGCATCGGCAAGGCCATCGCGGAAAAGCTCGCAGCGGAGGGGGCGACCGTCGTCGTCACCGACCTGGACGAGGCCACCGCTAGGGAGACGGCGGCCGGGTTGCCAGCGGCGGTCGCGATTCGCGCCGATGTCACCGACCGCCGGGGCGTGCAGGCGATGGCCGACCGGGTCTTGCAGCAGTTTGGCCGCATTGACGTCCTCGTCAACAACGCTGGCTGGGACAAGGTCGGCCCCTTCGTTGACTCCGATCCGGCCGACTGGGACCGCGTGATCGCTATCAACCTCTACGGCGTGCCGCACACCTGCAAGGTGGTGCTGCCGGTCATGGCCGAGCAGGGCAGCGGAGCGGTGGTGAACCTGGGCTCGGACGCCGGCCGGGTCGGCTCGTCCGGCGAGGCGGTCTACTCCGCAGCCAAGGGTGGGGTCATCGCCTTTACTAAGTCGCTCGCCAGAGAGATGGCCCGCTACCAGGTCAGGGTCAATTGCGTCTGCCCCGGCCCCACCGACACCGCGCTGTTTGCGTCGTTCGCGGGGCCGAAGCTTCGGGAGGCCCTCACCAAGGCGATCCCGTTCCGGCGGCTCGGCCAGCGGCTGACGTTGCCAGGGTTGTCGCGTTCCTGGCCTCAGACGAGGCATCCTTCGTCACCGGCCAGACCGTCAGCGTCAGCGGCGGCCTCACGATGAGCTGAGCCGGTTTCGCCGCCTTTATGTAGCTAAGGAGCAGTTCATGAGGTTCTCCGACTACCAGCAGCTCCGCTTCGAACGCCGCGACAATGGCGTGCTGCTCATCACTCTCGACCGGCCGGACAAGTACAACGCCGCTGACGAGCAGATGCACGGCGAACTCGCCCGCGTCTGGACGGAGGTCTCCGCCGACCCGCAGACAAGGGCCGCCGTGATCACCGGCGCCGGCAAGGCGTTCTCCGCTGGCGGCGACCTGGCCATGGTCAGGCGGATGGCGGGCAACCACGACCGGGTCGCGCACATGCTGTCGGAGATGAGTGACATGGTCTACAACATCATCAACTGCGAGAAGCCGGTCATCTCGGCGATCAACGGCGTCGCCGTCGGCGCAGGCACGGTTGTGGCGCTGCTGGCCGACATATCGATCTGCGCCCTCGACGCCAGACTCGGCGACGGGCATGTCAAGCTCGGCGTCGCCGCCGGCGACCACGCCGCGATCTTGTGGCCGCTGCTGTGCGGCATGGCCAAAGCCCGCTATTACCTGCTCACCGGCGAGATGATCACTGGGGAGGAGGCCGAGCGGCTTGGCATGGTGAGCAAGGCAGTGCCCCGCGACCAGGTGCTCCCAGAAGCCCTGCGCGTCGCGAACAGCCTCGCCACTGGGTCGCAGCTTGCGATCCGCTGGACCAAGCGGTCGCTGAACAACTGGCTCAAGCTGGCCGGTCCCGTCTTCGACCAGTCCGCCGCCTACGAGATGCTCTGCTTCCTGGGCCCCGACGTCCTCGAAGGCGCAGACGCGCTCGCCCAAAAGCGTGAGCCCAAGTTCCCCTCAGCTCACCAGCCCGAGCCCAGGGCAAATGACTGTCTGTGAACGATCAGGATCTGCGCGCAGCGCCAAAACGCCGACTCGGAGCGCGTAAGGGCTGGCACGGCATCCGGCACCCGATCCCGGCCATCCCCGACACACCTGAGCATGATCCGCCCCCAGGCCCGCACTGGCAACCAACGCAACCGCCGGCACCACGCAACTGCGACGAAGACCGGCGACACCACGCAGGGCCGGGCCGTCAACCGAAGCAGTCGTGTCAAAACCAGCGTCCAGACCCGACGGGACCGCCGCGAACAAGTAACAACGGGCAAGTCGCGCCGGCTTACAGCAGGGCCGGCCAGGACCATCCGATCGTGCGTCCTGGCATAGCAGGCTGCGCCGCAGCTGGGCACAGCGATCCAGATGCCCGATCATCGGTTATGCGCCTTCATCAGTGAGCCCGAAATGGATCAGCAGGCCGCATAGGCGGGCCNNTTTGCCCGCCGTAACGCCAGATGGCCCTGCCAGGCTGCGGTGATGGGAAGCCGCCGAGATCAGCGCTGCGATTAGCGCCGTGATACCAGGCGCTCTGCACCGTACGCTGCTGGGTGTTCTTCATATTCGAGTCTGCGTTCGGGCAGAGAGGTGGCGGAAGGGCATTCGAACAAGTCCGGATTGATGCAGCGCGGAGCACAGCAGCAAAGTACAGCAAC
>DPMS01000027.1 GCA_003541285.1 Actinomycetota bacterium | reverse complement strand
CGCGGCCTCGGCGCTGGCGGCGGTGATGAGGAAGAAGCCGATCAGCATCAGCCACAGGCCACCCAGGGAACTCCAGATCCACAACTCGGCCAGACCCAGCCCGACCAGGATGCCTCCGACAATGCGGCCCGCGCCGGCGGCCGTCCTGGCCGCGCGGGAGCGGTCGCCGTGGTGCATCCACAGGGCTGCCCGCAGGATCCGGCCGCCGTCCAGCGGTGCGCCCGGGAGCAGGTTGAACGCCGCGAGCAGGACGTTCATGATGGCGAGCCAGCCGAGCGCCGCCACCCCGATGGCCGGGCCTGCGGCCAGGTCGAGGAGCACGGCCAGTCCCCAGAAGACGCCGCCGGCGAGCAGGCTGGTAGCCGGGCCGGCGGCAGCGATCCGCAGGTCGGCCCGGGCGGTGGGCGGCTCGCCGCCCAGTTCCGAGACTCCGCCGAGTGCCCACAGCGTGATGGAGCGGACCGGCACGCCCGCGCGCCGGGCGACGAACGCGTGCGCAAGCTCATGGGCGAGCAATGCCAGCACGAACAGCAGCGCACCGGGGATCGCCACCGCCCAGTAGGCGGTCGTGGACTGGCCGGGAGCCATCTGCGGCAGTACCTGGCCGCCCAGGATGGCAGCTATCAGGCCGACGATGACTATGACGCTCCAGTGGACCCCCACCGGGATGCCGCCCACCCGGCCGAGCCGAATGCTCTGCTTCATCGGCTATCTCGCCGCCCTTCCGCGCGCGGCGGTCAGGTCACGGGCGTGCCCCCGTTCCGCCCGTGACCCGCCCGTCAGGGTCATGTGCAGGGCCCTCGATCGCAGTCTTCGCCAGGCCGGCCGATGGCAGGCAGGGCCGTGGGTCACCGCTGACCGGGTCCTTCAGCCCTGGGTAACAGAATTGGGTAGGAGCAGCCGGGAGAAGCTGGCAGCACAGCCACCCAGGAGCGGAAGATGCCCGGAATCGTCGTCGGGGTGATGGGTGTGGCCGGGTCGCGCGGCAGCGGCGGGTCCGGCCGGCTGATGCTGGGCTCGGTGAGCACCCAGCTGGTGCTTCACGCCTCCTGCCCGGTCGTGGTCATCCCCTGGCACGACAGGGGCTGACGGCCGGCCAGCGGTTGCCGTTGGTCATCCCCGGCCAGGACCTACTCCTCTGGGTCACAGCGGTGTCATGACAGCACCCTGGGCACATGAGGCGAATAGTGATCCTTGGCGGCGGGACAGGCGGAACGCTGGTGGCGAACCGGCTGCGCCGGATGCTGCCCGGGGACGAAGCGGAGATCACCGTTGTCGACCAGGACGACCAGCATGTTTACCAGCCGGGACTGCTGTTCGTGCCATTCGGCCTGGCTGACCCGGAGGAGATCACCCGGCCCCGGCACCGTCAGCTGCACGCGGGCATCGAGTTCCGCTGCGCCGGGATCGAGCGGGTGGACCTGGGCTCGGAGACCGTCGTGCTCGACAACGGGACCGCGCTCGGCTACGACGTGCTCGTCATCGCGACAGGTGCGCGGCTGGTCCCGGAAGAAACCGAGGGGCTGAACGCTGACGGATGGCCCGGCAACGTCCATACCTTCTACACGCCGGCGGGTGCGGCGTCCCTGCGGGACGCGCTGGCGCAGTTCGAGCGTGGCCGGATCGTCGTCAATGTCGTTGACATGCCCATCAAGTGCCCGGTCGCGCCGATCGAGTTCAGCTTCCTCGCGGACTGGTACTTCACCAAGCGCGGAGTGCGGGATCAGGTCGACATCACCCTGGTCACACCGCTTGACGGGGCGTTCACTAAGGCTGTCTGCAACCGCGAGCTCAGCGGCCTGCTCACAGACAAGCGGGTCGATCTGGTGACCGAGTTCAACACCGGCGAGGTCGACGCCACAAATGGGCGCCTGGTCTCCTTCGACGGCCGGGAAGTCGGGTTCGATCTGGCCGTGATGATCCCCTTGCACGGTGGCCAGGAGTATGTGAATCGTTCCCCCGGCCTCGGCGACCCCCTGGGGTTTGTCCCCACTGACGAGCGGACCCTCCAGTCGAAGGCCCGGCCTGAGGTCTTCGTTATCGGCGATGCAGCGGACGTCCGCGCCTCCAAGGCCGGATCCGTCGCGCACTTCGAGGGCGAAGTCCTGGTCAGGAACGTTCTGCACTACCTCGCAGGAGAGCCGCTGGAGCCTGCCTATGACGGGCACACCAACTGCTTCATCGAAAGCGGGTTCGGCAAAGCGCTGCTCATCGATTTCAACTATGAGGTCGAGCCGCTGACCGGGCATTTCCCCAGCCGGGTCGGCCTGCCGCTGCTCAGGCAATCACGCCTGAACCACGCCGGAAAACTGGCCTTCCAGTGGCTCTACTGGCACGCGCTGCTCCCGGGCCGCGACCTGCCGGGCGTCGGTTCGGCCATGCCCAAGCGGGGGAAGGCCGGCCTGCCGGTGAACGGGGCTACGGCCGCCGCCAGCGCAGCCGCTCACGACCGGGCGAGCTGAGACGAGACAAGGAGATCACCATGCCGAGCGTCACTTACGCCGGGCAGACAGTGTCCGTCAATGACGAGGGCTTCTTCACCGACCCCGGTCAGTGGACCGAGGAGATGGCGCCAGAGATCGCCAAGGGTGAGGGGATCGATCAGCTGACCGACCGGCACTGGCAAGTCATCAAGTTCATGCGGCACGAGTACGAGGGGAAGGGCACCGGCCCGACCGTCCGGATCCTGGGCAAGACCTCGGGGGTCAGCGTCAAGGAACTGTACCAGCTGTTCCCGAAGGGCCCGGCGAAGGTCGCCGCCAAGGTCGCCGGTATCCCCAAGCCCCGCGGCTGCATCTGATCTGCACCCGCGGGTGACCCGGCACCCGCACCAGCATCAGCATGGCCCGACCGGGCGGCCCGCGAAAGGAGTTCCATCATGGAAGGCAAGATCGAGAAGGTCTCGATCATCGTGTCNNCCTGTTCTTCACGTTCTTCGGTCTCGACGCCGTCAACAAGAAGTTCTACGAGCACATCAAGGTCGCCACGGTCGGCAACCCCGGACTGCATCACCTCCCAACCATGGCCGGGGGCCTGCCTGGCGTGTCCAGCCTGATGACGCAGTATATGGAACACAAGATGGACAAGCTCGACGTCCCGTTGATCCCAGAATTCCTGGAGATGATCGCCGACACGGGCGCCGGGCTGTACGGCTGCAAGATGACCTGCGACCTGTTCGGGCTCACCAAGGACGACATGATCGACCAGGTCAGGGACATCATCACCGTCGGCGAGTTCTACGAGATGGCGGCGGGTAGCCAGATCATCTTCACCTGACTGATCCGGGTGTGGGGGGAAGTGCCGCCCGCTGTGCGGGCGGCACTCATGTGTGGCCTGGCC
>DPMS01000028.1 GCA_003541285.1 Actinomycetota bacterium | reverse complement strand
GGCGCAGGGTGTGCTGCTGTGCAGCGTGCTGCCAGGTTGTCACGACCGCCATGCCCAGCTTGGTGTCGCCAATCTCACGGCGGGGTGGTCGTGTGGGACCTTGCCGAGGATGGCGCAGATAGTCCGGCCGGAGGCGTCATCATGCCAGTCGAGCTGGCTGGCCAGGCAGCTCACCATGAACAGGCCGTTGCCGCTTTCGGCCGGCTCGCATGCGGTGGGCGTGCAGATAACCGGGACGCGGGGGGATCCCTGGTCGGTCACTGCTATCCGTACTCCGCCCCGCCAGCGGCTGACCTGGACGGTGACCAGGCCGCCGGGCTTGCCGGAGTCGGTGTGCACGACCGCGTTGGTGAACAGCTCCGACAGCACCATCACGGCGTCATCACGCAGCGGCGAGCCTTTGAGCAGGTCCGCCACGAAATGGCGAGCTGCGCCGGCCTGCTGAGGGGTACCGGGGAGGGCCCGGGCCCACGACTGAATGGCAGGGACCGGGCTGTCAGGGACTAACGTCGCAGAGCGCTGAGCAGCCGGCAGCCAGGCAGCCGGGCCGGTCCCAGCGGATCCCCAGCCCATGCTCACTCCCTCCCGGGAGCGGAGGCGGCCTGCTGATCGGGCACATGCAAGCCGGCGGATGCCGCCGGCCGCACCCGCGTGCGGGGATGGGGGCACCGGGCCGGCTGAGACGCGGGCTTGGCCATGCGAGCCCTCCGGATGTTGAGTCACTGGCCGGTCACTGCTTGCAGGCATCCTTTCGTGACCGGTGTCACTTCCGCAAGTGGCGTGAGACCTTTCATGCAACGAAGATAGGTAGCAATAATGGTTACTCGCTGGTGTAGGAGTTGCGCTGAATGGCTGGTAAGGACCATGCTGGGGGCAGGCGCCTCAACTCAGCGAGATGGGAGGCTGGCGCGTGGATCGCAGCCCGACAGTGCGTGGCCGCCGGCTGATGCGGGAGCTCAAGCGGCTCCGCGATGAGGCTGGCCTGTCCCCGGACGAGGCGGCCCGGAGGCTGGACTTCAGCGTGAGCAAGCTCTACCGGATCGAGAACGGCAAGTCCCGGGTCGCCGCCGACGACCTGGAGGACATGCTCGACCTGTATGACGTGCGCTCACCGCAGCGCGACGCTCTGGTGGCCCTGGGCCGTGATTCCCGCCGCCGCGGCTGGTGGACCACCTACAAGGACGTGTTCACCGGCTCCTACGTGGGCCTGGAGTCTGACGCGGCCACGATCCAGATCGCCTCCCACATCATTCCGGGCCTGTTCCAGACCGTGGACTACGCGCAGGCGGTCATCAGCGCAACGGCCCCGTGGATGGATGCTGACGAGGTCGAGCGCAGGGTGGAAGCGAGGACTGCCCGCCAGCAGGCTGTCCTCGGCCGCGGCAGCCCGCCGGAGATCCACGCCGTGCTCGATGAGGCAGCACTGCGCCGGGCGATAGGCGGTCCGGCCGTGATAGCCGAGCAGCTCGACCTACTCGCCAAGGCCAGCACCCAGGCCGGTGTGACGGTGCAGGTGGCCCCATTCGCCGCGGGTACCCACGCAGCTTTAGAAGGTGACTTTGTCATCTTGAGCTTCCCTGACCCGCAGGATCCGCCCGTCGCCTACGCGGAAGGCCTGTTCGGAGACCTCTACCTGGAGTCCAAGGAAGAACTCGACCGGTATCAGCTGGCGTGGACCTATCTGCTGGGCAAGGCACTGAGCCCGGCAGAGTCCGCGGCGCTGATCGGCGAGCTAGTGAAGGAGAACTGATGATCACCCCCGCAGAAGCAGAAATCACCGGTGCCGCCTGGCGCAAGTCCAGCTACAGCGGCTCTGGCAACAACTGTGTCGAGGTCGCGCAGCTCCCAGGTGGGGCAGCCGTGCGCGATTCCAAGAATCCCGGCGGCGGCCACCTGGCTTTCAGCGCGGATGCCTGGCAGGCGTTCATCGCCGGCCTCAAGCGCGGCGAGTACACGCTCTAGCCGGGTACGGAAAGGGGAGCACGGGTGAGTGTCGGTGGCCAGGTGCCTGAGGGCATCGACGCGAGTGTTGCGACTGCCGCCCGGATCTATGACTACTTCCTGGGTGGCCACAACAACTTCGCCGCCGACCGCAACGCGGCGCTGAAGATCGCCGAGCGCTCACCCGATGCTCCGTTAGCCGCCCGGGCCAACCGGGAGTTCCTGGGCCGGGCGGTGCGGTTCCTGGCCGGCGAGGCGGGGATCCAGCAGTTCCTCGATATCGGCACCGGTCTGCCCACCAAAGGCAACGTTCACCAGGTCGCCCAGGCCATCGCGCCTGGGACCCGCGTGGTCTACGTCGACAACGACCCGATGGTCCTGGTCCACTCCCGCGCGCTGAAGACCGGCGACAACGGCGCGGTCATCCACGCCGACCTGCGCGACGCCGCCACCATCCTGGGCCATGAGGACACCCGGCGGCTGATCGATTTCACCCAGCCCCTGGCCATCCTGTTCGCCGCTGTCTTGCATTTCGTGCCCGATCCGGATGCCCAGCAGGCCGTGGCCGCTTTCACAAGCGTGGCCCCTCCTGGCAGCTACGTCGCCCTGTCGCACGTCACCGGCGAGCCTGATCCCGAAGCGGCCGAGTGGATCCAAACGGTGCTGGCGGCCACAGCGAACCCTGGCAGGGCGCGCACCAGGCAGGAGATCCTGGGCTTCTTCGGCGGCGCGGACCTGCTGGAACCAGGGCTGGTCCCCGTGCACCAGTGGCGGCCCGGCGGCCCCGGTGTCACTGTCCCGGGCAAGGACTGGGTGGTCGGCGGGATCGGCCGGATCCGGGACGATCACGTGCCGGTGCCGGTGGCACAGGTGCCGAGGCGGCAGGCACCGCCACCGCCCAAGACCCGGGTCGCCGCGCAGCAGCCTGCGGCGCCGGTGAGCAGCGAGTCGCCGCCTCTGGGTATTGACATAACGAAGGCGACCGCCGCCCGCATGTATGACTACTGGCTGGGCGGTCACAACAACTTCGCTGCCGATCGGATCGCAGCGCTGAAAATCAGCGAGCAGTCACCCGAAGCACCGTTGGCTGCAAGAGAGAACCGGGCCTTCCTGCAGCGGGCCGTCCACTTCCTGGCCGCCGATGCGGGGATCCAGCAGTTCCTCGATATCGGCACCGGTCTGCCCACCATGGGCAATGTGCATCAGGTCGCCCAGGCGGTCACCCCGAGTGC
>DPMS01000337.1 GCA_003541285.1 Actinomycetota bacterium | reverse complement strand
GGGGACGTAGACGTCGACCGGGATGAACTGATCGACGCCTTTTGTCACGCAATAAGAGTCCCAGTAGGGCCCGCCGCTGTTGGCACACGCCCCGAACGACAGCACCCGCCGCGGCTCCGGCGTGTCCTGGTAGGCCTTCAGCACATGCGGGGCGAGTTTGTCGGTGACCGTCCCGGCCACCACGAACACGTGCACAACGCTGGTCTGCGCCCCGTCGCGGCCGGCCAGGTGGCGCCGCAGGGCAGCCTCGACCTCGACCGCACAGCAGGCCAGACCCGCGTCGAAGACGCGCAGCGAGATCCCTCCGCCACCGTCGACGGCGGTCACGTCCGGGCCCGCCCCTGCCGTGCCGCCGGCGCGGGGTGCCGGAAGATCAATGGCAGCCACCCAGCCAGCCTACCGACCGGCCCCCGGGCGGATGGTTCCCGCACAGCGTGGGCGGGTGGGGCCGTGCCCAGCGCGTATAGGAGCCCGAAGGGCGAAGCGCGCCCGCCCACGCCCCACGGGCACGGACCACCGGGCCCGATTCAGGGGACCACCGGGCCCGGGACAGGGGACCACCGGGCCCGATTCAGGGGACCACCGGGCCCGATTCAGGGGACCACCGGGCCCGGGACAGGGGACCACCGGGCCCGGGACAGGGGACCATCGGCCGGCACCGAAGGCCGCCGCGCAATGCGAGTGTGAGCGGTAAGCAAAGGTTTGGTGAGGCAGGTGAACCCGCCTGTCGCGCCAAACGTCTTATGACATGAAGGGTATGATTGAGCGTGGAACTGTCATACAGATAGGTGTGGCCATGACGGGGCAGCCGATGGCTCCCGGGTTTCAATGCGATCTGCGTCACAGTCCCGCACGGGGGCATCTGTACGACCTACCCCGGCCTGGCGCCGCGGGTAGCCTGACCAAAGTCCTGAATCATGAACCCCTGGCTGACAGCGGGCCGGGGAAGCGCTCACGGACCTACGCCGGAACCGGCGCCCGCCCGCGGCGCGTCGAGGAGGTCCTCCTACTGTGGCCAAGCAGGTCCAGCAACTTGATCGTGTCATTATCCGATTCGCAGGCGACTCCGGCGACGGCATGCAACTCGCCGGCGACCGCTTCACCCAGGAAACAGCCGCCTTCGGCAACGACCTTTCCACACTGCCAAACTTCCCCGCTGAGATCCGGGCCCCGGCAGGTACCCTGCCCGGCGTCTCCAGCTTCCAGCTTCACTTCGCCGACCACGACATCCTGACCCCGGGCGACGCGCCCGACGTGCTGGTGGCGATGAACCCGGCAGCGCTCAAGGCGAACCTGGCCGATCTGCCGCGCGGCGCGGACATCATCGCCAACACCGACGAGTTCAGCAAGCGCAACCTGAGCCGGATCGGTTACGACACCAGCCCGCTGGAGGACGGGTCGCTCGCGGCCTACAACGTCCACGCGGTGGCGATCACCTCGATGACCGTCAAGGCCCTCGAAGAGTTCGACATCACCCGCAAGGATGCCGAGCGGGCGAAGAACATGTTCGCGCTCGGCCTGCTCTCCTGGCTCTACAACCGGCCGCTGGAGGGCACGGTCAAGTTCCTGGAGTCCAAGTTCGCGGGCAAGCCCGAGATCCTGAAGGCCAACGTGGCGGCCTTCCAGGCCGGCTGGAACTTCGGCGAGACCACCGAGGCGTTCTCGGTTCAGTACGAGGTCAAGCCGGCCAGCCTGAAGCCGGGTACCTACCGCAACATCACCGGCAACGTCGCTCTCGCCTACGGCCTGGTCGCCGCGTCGAGACGTTCCGGGCTGCCACTGTTCCTGGGCTCGTACCCGATCACCCCGGCTTCGGACATCCTGCACGAGCTGTCCAAGCTCAAGCGGTTCGGGGTGCGCACATTCCAGGCGGAGGACGAGATCGCCGGGGTCGGTGCGGCACTGGGCGCGGCGTTCGGCGGGGCGCTGGGCGTCACCACCACCTCGGGCCCGGGCATGGCGCTCAAGGCCGAGACGATCGGCCTTGCCGTCTCAGTCGAACTCCCGCTGATCGTCTGCGACGTCCAGCGGGCCGGCCCCTCCACCGGTATGCCGACCAAGACCGAGCAGGCCGACCTGCTGATGGCCCTGTACGGGCGCAACGGCGAGTCGCCGGTCGCGGTGCTGGCGCCCGCCACCCCGTCGGACTGCTTCGACACCGCCATCGAGGCGGTCAGGATCGCGACCAAATACCGCACCCCGGTGATCATCCTGTCCGACGGCTACCTGGCCAACGGCTCCGAGCCCTGGCGCATCCCCGAGGTCGCGGGCCTGCCCAAGCTGCGCGACGAGTTCTCCTTCTCCTGCGCGGACGAGTGGCGCGACGCGGATGGCAACATCGGGTTCCAGCCGTTCCTGCGCGATCCCGGGACCTTGGCCCGGCCCTGGGCCATCCCGGGGACCCCGGGGCTGGAGCACCGGATCGGCGGCATCGAGAAGGCCGACGGAGCTGGCACGATCTCCTACGACCCCGGCAATCACGACAAGATGGTCCGGCTGCGCCAGGCGAAGATCGACGGTATCGCCCACGACATTGGCCCGCTTGAGGTGGACGACCCGGACGGCAACGCGCGCGTGCTTGTCCTCGGCTGGGGCTCGACCTTCGGCTCGATCGGCGCCGCGGTGCGCCGGGTCCGGCTGGCCGGGGGCTCGGTCGCGCAGGCGCACCTGCGGCACCTGTCCCCCTTCCCCGCCAACCTCGGCGACGTGCTGACCGCCTACGACAAGGTGCTGGTCCCCGAGATCAACCTCGGCCAGCTGGCGCTGGTACTGCGGGGGCGCTACCTCACCGACGTCATCTCCTACAACCGGGTCCGTGGGCTGCCGTTCCGCGCCGCCGAACTGGCCGGGGTCATCCAGGATGTGATCACAAATGTCTGACTTGCACGCCAACGACGGCGCCGGCGAGGCCGCGCACCGCCCGGCCTCACTCACGCTGGTGCCGGTCGCCGACGAGAAGCTCTCCACCAAGGACTTCAAGTCCGACCAGGAGGTGCGCTGGTGCCCGGGCTGTGGTGACTACGCGATCCTGGCCGCGTTCCAGTCGTTCCTGCCCGAACTGGGCATCCCGCGGGAGAACCTGGTCATTATCTCCGGCATCGGCTGCTCGTCGCGGCTGCCGTACTACGTGGACAGCTACGGGATGCACTCGATCCACGGCCGGGCGCCCGCGATCGCGACCGGGCTGGCCTCCACCCGGCCCGATCTGTCGGTCTGGGTGATCACCGGCGATGGCGATGCTCTGTCGATCGGCGGCAACCACCTGATCCACGCCCTGCGCCGCAACGTCAACATCAAGATCCTGCTGTTCAACAACCGGATCTACGGGCTGACCAAGGGCCAGTACTCGCCCACCTCCGAGCAGGGCAAGGTCACCAAGTCCACCCCGTTCGGCTCGCTGGACACCCCGTTCAACCCGCTCTCGCTCGCGGTCGGCGCGGAGGCCAGTTTCGTGGCCCGCACGATCGACTCCGACCGCAAGCATCTCACCGGTGTCCTGCGTGCCGCCGCGGACCACCGGGGATCGGCGCTGATCGAGATCTACCAGAACTGCCCGATCTTCAACGACGACGCGTTCGCGCCGCTGACTGACCCGGCGACCAGGGACGACCGGCTGATCCGGCTTGAGCACGAGCAGCCCGTCCGGTTCGGTGCCGACCGCGGCAAGGGGCTGCGGGTCGGGCGCTACGGATCGCTGGAGGCGGTCGAGGTGGCCGGCGCCGACGAGAGCTCACTGCTGGTGCACGACGCCACCACGGCTGACCCCGCGTATGCGTTCGCCCTCTCCCGGCTCGGCGGGGCCGACTTCACCCACACCCCGATCGGCGTGTTCCGTAAGGTGGCGCGCCCGAGCTATGACGAGCTCATGGCCGCCCAGCTGGAAGAGGCCCGCGCCAAGCAGGGCGAGGGCGACCTCGGCGCCCTGCTGGCCGGCCCTGACACCTGGCAAGTGGCCTGACCGTCCACCCGGCCGCCTGGCTCACCCAGCCCGTCCCGATCGTGGTGGGTTGTATGCGAGGAGGGCATGATGTCAGTCCGGGTCGAGCAGAACGGGCCGGTGACCACCGTCATCCTGGACCGCCCGGACGTGCGGAACGCGGTGAACGGGCCGACCGCGGCCGCCCTGGCCGGCGCCTTCCGCGCGTTCGACGCCGACGCGGCCGCTCACGCGGCCGTGCTCTGGGGCGCGGGCGGGACGTTCTGCGCCGGGGCTGACCTCAAGGCGATCGGCGGGCCGGACGGCAACCGGGCCGAACCCGGCGGTGACGGGCCGATGGGCCCCACCCGGATGCGCCTGTCCAAGCCGGTCATCGCCGCGATCTCCGGCCACGCCGTCGCGGGTGGCCTGGAACTGGCCCTGTGGTGCGACCTGCGGGTGGCCGAGGAGGATGCGGTGCTGGGCGTGTTCTGCCGCCGCTGGGGGGTGCCACTGATCGACGGCGGCACGGTGCGGCTGCCCCAGGTCGTGGGCCTGGGCCGGGCACTGGACCTGATCCTCACCGGCCGCGCCGTCCCCGCCCCGGAGGCGCTGGCGATGGGCCTGGTCAACCAGGTGGTCCCGGCGGGCCAGGCGCGGGCGGCAGCGGAGGGACTCGCCCACCAGATCGCCGCGCTGCCCCAGGCCTGCCTGCGCAGCGACCGGGCATCCGCACTGGATGCCGTCTGGCTCACCGAAGAAGCCGCGATCGCGGGCGAGTTCCGCCACGGCATGTCCACCCTGGCCGCCCCGGGCGCGACCGCCGGGGTGGACCGCTTCCGCGGCGGGGCGGGCCGGGGTGGTGCCAGCGTGTGACCCCGCCGTCACCCGGCGTTCACCCATAAGAGATCATAGGGATACAGAACGTATCCATCGGGGCGGTCGCCGACCGCACCGGGCGGGTGGCCTACGGGGGGGGACCATGACCGGACGTGCAGGCAAAACGCGCAACATCTTCCTGGTGTGGCTGATCTGGCCACTGATCACGCTGGGGATCTACTTCTTCGTCTGGTGGTACAAGATCAATCGCGAGGCGCGTGACTTCGACGGGCGGATCCAGGTCGATCCGACGATCTCGCTGCTCGCGGTGCTGATCGGCTGGATCATCATCGTCCCGCCGTTCGTGTCCACCTATAACACCGGGGAGCGGATCGCCCGGATGCAGGAGGCGGCCGGGCTGCCGCGGACCTGCAACGGGGTGATCGGGATCGTCCTGATGTTCGTGCTGAGCTTGCAGAGCATGTACTACCAGTACGAGCTGAACAAGATCTGGGCACACCTGGGCTACCCGCCCGAAGGCTCCCTGGTCCCGCTCACCGCCACCGCCGGGACGGGCTGACCGTCCGCCCCGGCGGAACTGGCTGTCAGCTCGCCTTGGCCTGATTGGCGACCCGGAGCGGGAGCGCGGCGGCCTGCCTGACCGGTGGCATCTCTTCCAGGCTGATCCCGGCGGGCTCGGGCAGCACCAGGGTGAGCGCCAGTCCGAGCACCGACACCCCGGCCGTGAGCAGGAGCGTGCCGCGCAGGCCGAACGAGTTGCTCAGGATCGGGAACAGGAACACCCCGACGAACGCGCCGAACTTGCCGACGCCGGCCGAGATCCCGTGCCCGGTGGCGCGCATGGTCACCGGGTACAGCTCGCTGGGCATCACGAACGTGGTCATGTTCGGCCCGAATTCGGTGAAGAAGTAGCTGACCCCGTACACCACCAGGAACGGAGCGACGGTGGTCGTCATCCCGGGCACGATGGCGATGATCAGGAAGCACAGCGCCATCATCGCGAACCCGGTCAGCTGCAGCTTCCGGTGGCCGATCTTGTCCAGCTTGGCGATCGCCAGGATGTACCCAGGCACCGCCGCCACCACGAAGATGGCCAGCTGGATCGCGATCTTGGTCATGGTGGAGGCAGTGGGCGAGATCAGGCCGAGGATCTGCGGGGTGGAGATGGTGTTGCCGTAGTAGGCGTAGTCGAGCAGGAACCAGGTCCCGGCCGTCCCGGCCAGCATCAACAGGTACACCCGGTTGGTGAGGAACGCGCGCAGCCCCATCTTGTGCCGCAGGTCGCCGATCCCGTTCCCGTCCTTGCTCCCGTTGACCTGCCCATTTGTGAAGGTGGAGAGCTGGGTCGCCGCCTGCTGCGCCTGCCCCTGCACCTGGATCTGGTACCGGGGGGACTCCGGCATCCTGCTGCGCAGGTAGATCACCGCCGCGGCGGGCACCGCGCCGAGGGCAAGCATCACCCGCCAGGCTACGTTGTCACTGGCACCCGCGCCGAGCAGGGCCAGGGCGATGAGCGGGCCCACGATGAGCCCCAGCGCCTGGGTGGAGAACACCATCCCGACCAGCTTGCCGCGGTCCTTGCGGTTGGCGTACTCGCTCATCAGCACGGCGCTGACCGGGTAGTCGCCACCGACGCCGAAGCCGAGCAGGAACCGGAAGGCAACCAGGACCCAGAACGAGGGTGACAGCGCCGACCCGATCGCACCCACCACCATGATCGCCGCGACGATCCAGTACACGCGCTTGCGGCCGGCCATGTCCGCGAAGCGCCCGAAGACGAACGCGCCGAGGAAGGCGGCTCCCAGCATGGTGCTGTTGAGCAGGGAGAGCTGGCCCTTGCTCAGGTTCCACTGGGTCGCGATCAGAGCGGACGCGATCCCGATGACAAACAGGTCGTAAGCGTCGGTGAAAAACCCCATCCCCGACACCAGGACCGCGCGTAGATGAAACTTGCTCAGCGATGCCTCATCGAGCGCTGAGATCAAGTCCCTTGACCGGATCTCGGTCACGGCATTCCTCCCCACCACACGTGGCCAGCCTCGGACAACATGCTCCCTGCCGCGGAAGTTACCCCGCTCAAGCGACGCGCCACCGACGCTAAAGTGAACGCAAAGTGAACGCAGGGTAGGCGGCAGCGGAACGCGGGGCTCAGAGCCCTGCCACCGGGGATTTCACCCTAGCGTTGCAGTCCCGTGCCCGGCCGGGTCAGATCAGGCACCGCCCTGACGGGGACCGGTGGCGGCCCGCAGGGTGTTCAGACGGCGCTGATACTCCTCTTCGTCAATATCGCCACGGGCGAAGCGCTCAGCCAGCAACTGTTCTGCCGTGGTGGTTGGCGGTGCGTGCGGGGCCGGGCCTGGCTGCTGCCCGGCCCGGCCGAAGTGGCGGACCAGTAGCACGATCGCCACGATCACCAGCGCCCAGAAGACGAGGAAGCTGATCATCATCAGCCCGTAGCCCCAGCCCATACCGTGGCCATACCAGTACATTCTCGGCACCCCCTGGTGACTCTCCGCACCCCGGACGAGATGGTGGAGCCCTCCCAGGCTGTTCCCTCCTGCCCCATGCCGTCAGCGGGCCTTGGTCCGTAGACACCGGGCAAAGGTCCCTGCGGCAGCTGAGACGGGATGCCTGTGACTCCGGCTGCGTGATGTTACAAATCTGCACCAACGGGAGAAAACGAGCCCACCTCCGCCAACCTTCTAGTTGGATCAAGCGTCTGAGCTTTCGGCAGAGCAGGACTGCACGGGACGGGGTGGTTGGGCGATGCGCGGGAACCATCAGCGGCGCCGCGGCGGGCGGGCGTGGATCGCCGGATGTGCCGCGGTTGCCTGGGCGGCCACATCCGTCGTCCCGGCGCAGGCGGCATGGGCGGCGAGCCAGGACACGGCCCGGCCGGCCGTCGCGAAGGCCCCCCATCTGTGCACCGTGTGGACCCATGACGGCCAGAAGAGAACGCAGCTGGCGGACAAGCTCGACACCGACATCGAAGCGGCGGTGCACGGCCGCGGGGACACCTACGGCGTGCGGGTGAAGGACCCCGACCTGGGGATCGAGTGCGGGCTCAACTCCACCGAGCACTTCAAGTCGGCCAGCGCGATCAAGGCCACGATCCTGGCGGCGCTGCTTCTCAAAGCTCATGAGCAGCACCGGAGCCTGACCGCGCACGAGAAGAGCCTGGCCTACTCCATGATCACCGTGTCGGACAACAACGCGGCGACAGCGCTGTGGAACGACGTCGGCCGGGCGGGCCTGCAGAAGTTCCTCGACCTGGGCAAGATGAAGGCCACCGTGCTCGGCCCCGGCGGGTACTGGGGGGACAGCCTGCTCACCGCGAAGGACGAGACGACGCTGCTCTGGCTGCTCCTCCGGCCGAACGCGGTGCTGACCACCGCCGCCAGGGACTATGAACTGTCCCTGATGGCACACGTCGTGTCCTACGAGCGCTGGGGTGTCCCGGCCGGCGCGCCCGCCGGTTTCAAGGTCCACGTGAAGAACGGCTGGGCCCCGCTGGATGCGCCGTTCTGGAACGTGAACAGCATCGGCTGCTTCACCCACGGCAAGAAGGCATACAGCATCGTGGTGCTCACCGCCGGCAACCCGTCCATGGCGTACGGGATCACCACCATCGAGAACGTGGCCATCAAGGTCCACCACGACCTCAACTCCTCGCTGACGGCGGCCGTCCCCCGGTCCACCCGCAACGCCTCCTGGGGCATCCCCGACGAGAACACCCCTAAGAACTGACGGGACGGTGGTGCTGGTGCGCCTTAAGC
>DPMS01000336.1 GCA_003541285.1 Actinomycetota bacterium | reverse complement strand
GCCAGGCCCAGCGCGCACGGGCAGGCGATGATCAGCACCGCTACCGCGGTGATGATCGCGTAGGTAAGGACGGGAGCGGGCCCGGCCACGTACCACAGGGCGAACGCGCCGAGGGCGACGTACATCACGGCGGGCACGAACACCGACGACACCTGGTCGGCCAGCCGCTGGATCGGGGCCCGGGACGCCTGGGCGCGGCGGACCATGTCCACGATCTGGGCCAGCACGGATTCCGCGCCGACCTTGGTGGCGCGGATGCGCAGCGACCCGGTGCCGTTCACGGTGGCGCCGGTGACCTCATCACCCGGGGCCTTCTCGGCCGGCACCGGCTCGCCGGTGATCATCGACTCGTCCACGACCGAGTGTCCCTCGGCCACCTCGCCGTCGACGGGGATCTTCTCCCCGGGCCGGACCAGGACCACGTCGCCGGGCAGGACCTGGTCGATGGGGATCTCGTTCTCGGTGCCGTCCCGGAGGACGCGGGCGGTCTTGGCGCGCAGGCCGAGCAGGGAGCGGATTGCCTCCCCGGTTCCGGCCTTGGCCCGCACCTCCAGCAGCCGGCCGACCAGGATCAGGGTCAGGATGAACCCGACCTCCTCGTAGTACACGCCACGCACTTTCACCGGGGCCAGCGACGGCGCGATCGTGATCACCAGGCTGTACAAGAAGGCCGCCGTGGCGCCGATGGTGACCAGCGAGTTCATGTCCGGGCTGCGGTGCGCCAGGCCCAGCCAGCCGGACCGGTGGATCGGCCAGCCGGTGTAGAAGAACACCGGCGCGATCGTCGCCAGCCCGAACCAGGCATTGACCAGGATCGATGGCACCCAGCCCGGGTGCCCGAAAAAGTCCCAGGCCATCACCCCGAACAGCACCGGGATAGTCAGCACCGCGCCCACCGCAACCCGCCGGGTCAGGTCCGCGATCTCCGCCCGCCGCTCCGCCGCCTCGCTGTCCTCACCGCTCGCGGGCCTGGGCACGGCGCAGCAGTCGGTCACGACCGGAGGCACAATCACCGGAGCATGGCCGGGATGACCCTCAGCACCGTGGCCGCTGCTGACCGTTGCAGCCCTGTGCCCGGTGCCGGCTGCCGCGGATGCCGCCAGGGCTGGCGAGGGCGGCTCCGCGCCTGGCCCAGGCTCAGCGACCTCGACGCTCCCGTGCAGCATGCCCATGCCGCAGGTGAACTCGTGCGAGCCGGGCGGCAGGGCCGGCAGGCCGACCGTGGTCCGCCCATGCGGGGTGAGGTCAGCTTCCACGCCGGTGCCCGCGAACACGACCCGGTCGGAGCAGGCGCCTTCGTCCCGCCGGTCGAACACCAGCCGCAACGGCAGCCCGGGGCGGGCTACCACCCGGGACGGGTGGTAGCCGTCGTTCACGACGATGGTGGCCTGCTGTGCTGTTCCGCCGGGGTCAGCCTCTGCGACGGCCACGCCGGCATCCGCCGAGGCGGGAGTGGCATCGCCGTTCCGGGGCGCGGCGGCCGCGCTGGATGGGCGCGGTGAACCGCTGGCCTCACCGTCGGTGGCGACCAGGACCCCGTGGATCATGTTCATCCCGCAGGCGAACCCGTACTCGCCGGGCTCGGCCGGGGTGAGCTCCAGGCTCGCCTGGCCGAAGGCGGGCAGGTCCGCCGACGCGCCGATGTCGGGGAAGACCACCCGGGAGGTGCAGTCCCCCGATTCCTGCCGGTCGAAGACGATCCGCACCGGCACCCCGGCCCTGACCCGGATCCGGTTGGGGCTGTAGCCGCCGCGCACCGTGACCTTGACTTCCTGCACGCCGTCGGCCACCGCCGCCTCGGCTGTCGGCTTGGGGCCGAAGAACCACCAGCCCAGCCCGGCTGCAGCCACCACGTCAGCCACGACCACGGCGATATCGGCCACGCTCATCGCAATGCCTCCCTCGGTTAGTTCTTGTGTCTAGCTGCCGCCGTGGCCCATGCCGCGCATCATCAGCGCCATCATCGCGGTGCAGGCCAGGGCGACGGCCAGGAAGCCGATGCTCACCACGTGCGCGGCGACCAGGGCGATTGCGATCACCAGCATCGGGACACAGCAGGCGATCATCATCCAGCCGTGCCCGCCACGGCCCGTCCCGCCGCGGCTGTCACGGCTGCGGTGCTCTCGGCGGACGGGTCCGGGTGCCTGCTGCCCGGTCATGACGTCCTCCGCAGGCGCGCCGGGACGTGACCGAGGCGCTGGTAGAGCAGGCAGTGGCCGGCCGCGCCGGTAACGGCCAGGTCCAGGCCGGCCAGCCCGAGCAGGACCTCCAGGACGACGGCGAGCGCGGAGCCCGCCGAGGCCAGCAGCACGACGGCGGTGATCACCGCGGCCACGCCGAGGACGATCCGGCCGGCCCGTTCCGCCGGGGTGATGTTGACAGGCGGCCGGCGCAGGTGCCGCCGCGGTGAGCGGTCAGCCGCCCGGGTGTCCGCCATCGGATCCGCGCGAGACTGCGCGTGCAGGTTCATTGTCTTCCTCTGCTATCAGGTTCCCTGGCCGACCAGGGCCAGGCCAGGGCCGGCAGCCGGGGTTACAGCCGGATGACCTGGCGGATGGTGGCGGCCAGCTCGCCGAGCCGGGCGTCGCCGTCGTCGGGGGTGCTGCGGGCGGCGGCCATCACGCAGTGGCTGAGGTGGTCGTTCAGCAGCCCGATGGCCACCTCCTGCAGCGCCCGGGTGGCCGAGGCGACCTGGGTGACCACGTCGGGGCACCAGGTGTCGGCCTCGATCATCTTCTGCAGCCCGCGGACCTGGCCCTCGATCTTGCGCAGCCGGGCCAGGTAGTCTTCCTTGCCGGAGGCGTACCCGCGGACGGGGCGGAGCCGGGAACCTGGGCGGCCCGGCGGCGGGCCGCAGTCCGCCGCCGTCCCCGCGGCCCGCGCGGCGGTCATCGCCCGCGCCGACTTCCGGTCCCGGCCGGGCTGCGGCCCGTGCCGTCGTCGAGCACGTCGCGCAGCCGCCGGTATTCCTCGGCGTCGATCTCGCCGCGGGCCAGCCGCTCGTCCAGGATGCGGCGCGCGTCAGCGGGCTGCTGCCCGCCGTGTCCCGGCTCGCCTCCCCGCCGCATGGCGCTGGTGACCAGGGCGTAGATCGCCCAGATCAGGAAGACCCAGAACGCGATCATGGCGACCCACATCAGGCCGGCCTGCCACCAGGCCCAGCCGCCGCCGTACCAGAACATCATCGTCACCATCTCCTCCGGGCCCGGGTACTGCCCGGGCCGCTACCGTCAGCATGCCTGCCCATACCCCCCAGGGGTAATGACCTAGGTCCCGTCAGAGCAGGCCCGATGTCCCTACCCCCCAGGGGTATTCCGGGTGACGGTGGGAGGCGAGCGAGGCCGGAAAGCAGGGCCTCGCGGCAAGCGAGGAGGTCGCGATGTTACAGACACAAGCGGCCGGGAGGCCGTGCAACCCCTGGCCGAAAGACGCGCTGCGGATCACCTTCGGCGTGATCTGGCTGATCGACGCGGTGCTCAAGTGGCTGCCCGGGTTCCGGGCCAGCTATATGAGCGTGATCATGGGCGAGGCGCAGGGCCAGCCCGGCTGGCTGCGGCCGTGGTTCGGCTTCTGGATCCGCGTCCAGCACCCGGACGCGCTGTTCCTGGCCTGGCTGGTCGCGGTCGTCGAGACGCTGATCGCCCTCGCGCTGATCACCGGGTTCGCCCGCAAGATCACCTACTCGGCGGCGATCGTGTTCAGCCTGCTGATCTGGGCTACCGCCGAGGCGCTCGGTGGCCCCTACACCTCCGGGGCCTCCGACATCGGCACCGCCATCATCTACGCGGTGGTGTTCGCCGCGCTGCTCGCGCTGTCCTACTACACGGGGCCGGGCCGGCTCAGTGCCGACCGCTACCTCGAGCAGCGCATCGGCTGGTGGTGGCGGGTCGCCGAAGTGCGCCGCCCCACCCGGCAGCTAGCCGCCGCGGCCAGGCCGGAGGACACCACCGCCAGGCAGCCGCGCGCCGCCTGACCGGCCCGCAACCGTCCCCGGAGCGGGACAAACCTCAGAAACGGAGATCATGATGACACGCAAGCGGATCAGCGTCCTGGCCGGCGTCGCGGTGCTCGCCGCGGCCGGCCTGGGCACCGGGGTGGCCCTCGCCGCCGGCGGCTCCCCCGGCCAGCCGGCCGCGGCCGCGGCCATCGGCTACCCGGTCCTGGTGCGGCCCTCCTACGTGCTCGGCGGTCGCGGCATGGAGATCGTCTACGACGAGGCGACGCTCGAGTCCTACGTGCACCGGGCGACGCTGGCCAGCCCGGAGCACCCGGTGCTGATCGACCGGTTCCTGGACGACGCGATCGAGATCGACGTGGACGCGCTCTACGACGGGCAGGAGCTGTACCTGGGCGGCGTGATGGAGCACATCGAGGAGGCCGGCGTGCATTCGGGCGACTCCTCCTGCGTATTGCCGCCGGCGACGCTGAAGCCGGACGTGCTGAACCGCATCCGCGATTGCACCGCGCAACTGGCGCGGGCGCTGAACGTCGTCGG
>DPMS01000042.1 GCA_003541285.1 Actinomycetota bacterium | reverse complement strand
CGGCTCGGGCTTCTCCTTGAGCAGGAAGAACTCGATCTCGACGTCCGTGGCGCGGCAGCCCTTGCCAGGGCCTACCTGGCAGACGTCGACGAATCCGAGCCAGGCTCCGTTCTCGCCGTCGAGGACGGCCCGCTTGCCGATCCCGCGGCCCTGGAACTCCGGCAGCACCATCCAGCCGATCTCCGACAACTGCGCGCCCCCCTCCTCATGCGACCACAGCACCACTGACCCGGCGACCACATCCGGGGCGGTCTCGTCGGGGATGATCATCTTGATCCACTCGGTGCCCCCCGCCGCCTGTCCGGCATCACGCCGGACCTTCCCCTCGATGCCCTCGCGCGGGAGGGGACCGCCGAGTTCGGCCATCATGACCGGGTCGCAGCGCATCCGGACGTAGGCGTCCAGGTCGGCCGGTCCGACATCACGCAATCGCACAAGCCGCTCCTGGCCCAGCCCGGCTGCGTCCGGCGGTCGGCCGGACACCTTCCATCATGGCGGCAGGCACCGACAGTTGGTCAGCCGGTGGGCTGGCAGAGAAACACCGCACGTCGTAAGGCCGATGTCGCTAAGAGTCATTGATTCGGCGTTCGCCGGCACGCTGGTGAACGCCACGAGCCCGCCGCCGTGATGTGCGGGTCAGGCCAGAACATGACGTGCCTGAACCTGGGCGCGGCGCCATGAAAACTAGCGCGTTCTGGGTAATCGCCTGGCGGATCTTCGCGCGCCAATCCTCGCCCGGCCATAGGTCCGCGGTGTCCCGCCACACGCGGACTCCGGCCGGTTCAAGCCTTTCCTGCAGCTCGTCGACTTCGCGTGAATTCTCGCGGACGTAGGAAATAAAGACGCGCCAGGCCAGCTCGTCCTCAGCTCACGGAGTACAGCGCCTGCAGAGCCCTGCGTGAACTCTGGGCCGCCGGGCGCCCCGCTCCCGGTCACCACGGCGAAGCCGAATTCAGGGACGCCGACGATGCCGACCGCCCCCTTACCGACCTTGAGGAGTGCCCCGGAGCTGATCGCGGTGTCAGTCATGCGAGGGAGTCCCGGCCTCCGGTGATGAGCAGTTCCGCACCGGCGCTGACCAACAGCAGCACGGCCTCGGGATTACCGCGCTCGACGCGCAAGCGCACCGGCGCTCCTACCCCGTAGGGACACACCCGCCTGGTGAACTCCCCGAGCATCACCCGGGCCATGGTGGCCGCCCGGGTATCGGCGTCCTCGGGGAGCACGTAGACGACGTCGAGGGTGGCGCTGCGCTGCCGTGCCTGGGCTGCCGCCCGCACAAATGCCGCCGCCGAGCCGGGGGAGCCGTCCACCCCGACGACCACCCGGCGGGAGGCCGGATCCAGCCAGTGGTGAGCGGGATGCCCGGTGGCGTACCCATGCCCGGCCGGCCCCGGCTGCGCTGCTGGGCCGGCCGCGGGGCGCCGGGCCTGACGGCCGCCGTCTGCCCTGCTGGACATGGACATTCCGGCCTCCCTCCGTCGCCTGTCCTTACCTCCAGGATGACGCGCACCCCGCTGCCGGGCATGGGCCGGACGGCCCTCCCCCAGGGGACCTCGGGTGTCCATCCGGCCCACCGTCCCGGGGTCGCGATGGCTCCCGGGGCCGGGATTGAGCCGTATGACTCCAGGACCAGGACCATGGGCCCTGTGAGCGGGAAGACCGGGCGGGACAGCCTTGGTCTGTACGGCGGGCTGGTCTGTACGGCGGGCTGGTCCGGCGTGCCACGGCAGCTGAGGCGGGTGGCGGTGATGGTGGAAGCGTCGGCTAACTGGGCGGCCGATGAGCTGGGCCCGGCGAAGGTCGTCCTCCTGCGTCTGTGCACGGGGATTGACGCGGTGGTCGTCGTTGACAATGTGGCGCTCGGCCCGGCCATCGGCGGCGTCCGGATGAGGCCCGACGTCACCGCCGGTGAGGTGGCCCGCCTGGCACGCGCCATGACCGTGAAGAACGCGGTGGCCGGGCTGGCGCACGGTGGCGGGAAGGCCGGCATCGCGGCGCCGCCCGGCTCGGCCCGCACTGATCACGAACGGGTCATGCGTGCCTTCGCCCGGGCGATTGGGCAGCTCACGGACTACATTCCCGGGCCCGACATGGGTACGGACGAGACGTCGATGGCATACGTGCATGACGAGATCGGCCGGGCGGTGGGCCTGCCGGGCGTGCTTGGGGGCATACCGCTGGACGAACTCGGCGCGACCGGTTTCGGGCTGGGCGTGTGTGCGCAGGTCCTGAGCGAAGCCAGGGTCGTCGAGCTGGCCGGTGCGCGCGTTGTCATGCAGGGCTTCGGCGCAGTCGGCAGCAACGCCGCCCGTGCACTGTGCGCACGTGGCGCCACTGTCATCGCCGTCTCGGACAGTTCGGGGGCGACGTGGAACCCTGCTGGGCTCGATGTCGCGGCCCTGGCGGCGCACAAGCAGGCCAGCGGCCCGGTCGCCGGATTCGCCGGCGGGACCCCGGTGCCACGCGATGACGTCCTCGGCCTGGACTGCGAGATCCTCGTTCCCGCGGCCCAGCCGGACGCGGTGACCGCGGACAATTCCGCGAAGATCTCGGCCAGGGTGGTCCTGCCGGGAGCCAACATCGCCGTCACCCGCGAGGCCGAAGCGGAACTGGCCAGCCGGGGCGTGCTATGTGTACCCGACGTGGTCGCGAATGCGGGCGGTGTCATCTGTGCCGCGGCCGAGTACCGCGGCGCGGGACGCGGCGGGGCGTTCGCCGAGATCGAGCAGAAGATCCGGGACAGCACCAGTGAGCTGCTCGACCGGATCCGCCGCGGCACGCTGACTCCCCGGGCGGCCGCCGAGCAGATGGCGGCCGGACGGCTGCGCAAGGCCGTGGGCCTGCGCCGGAAATTCTAATCCGCCCAGGTGGCCGCCCGGCGGCAGCCATGGCACACCTGCTCCTGGCTCAGGGGCAACCATGGCGGCATTCCGGCCACCTTCTAGGATGATCCCAGTCAGCCAGGCTGCTATTCGCATGGAAGAACAGGCCGTGCACCTGGCGCCGTGGCCGGTGGGCGACGGCCGGCAGCCGGGCCGGCCCGCGGTACCCGCCGGGCCGAAACTGGTATCAGAGCTCTTTTCCTGTCACACCAGGCTTTCCGCAGCACGGGTGCCGTTCCTGGCCTAGCCTGATCTCGGCGCCAGCGAGACCACGATCTCCAGCTAACCTGCGGGGCCGGGACGCCGCGAAGGAGGCAGACCTGCGTGACCATCAGACCAGCGCAGGCGGGTATCACTGAACTCCCGCCGGCGGCTGCCCAGCCGTTGCGCATCGCGCTGCTGTCCTACCGCAGCAAGCCGCATTGCGGCGGGCAGGGAATCTACCTCCGTCACCTGTCCCGTGAACTGGCGGCGCTCGGCCATCATGTCGAGGTCTTTTCCGGCCAGCCCTACCCCGAACTGGAGCCCGGCCCGGCGCTGCGGACGCTGCCGAGCCTGGATCTGTACCGCGCCGACGACCCGTTCCGTACCCCGAAGCCGAGCGAGTACCGGGACTGGGTGGACGTCCTTGAATACGGCATGATGCTGACGGCCGCCTTCCCCGAGCCACTCACGTTCAGCATCCGCGCGCTCCGGGCGCTGCGTGCCCGCCGCGACGACTTCGACATCGTGCACGACAACCAGGTCCTGGCCTATGGCATGCTTGGCATCTCCCGCCTCGGGCTGCCGCTGGTCACCAGCATCCATCACCCGATCAGCGTGGACCGCCGGATCGAACTGGCTGCCGCCAGGGGCTTCTCCAAGCTGTCCAAACGCCGCTGGTACTCCTTCGTCAGGATGCAGGGGCGGGTCGCGCGCCGGGTCGGGCCGATCCTGACCAGCGCGGAATCAGCTCGCGAGGACATCTGCCGCGATTTCCGGGTTCCGCCGGCCAATGTGCGGGTCGTTCCGCTGGGCGTGGACACCCGTGTCTTCCACCCCCGCCAGTCCCCGCGCGTCCCCGGCCGGATCATCGCGGTCGCCAGTGCCGACTCCCCGCTCAAGGGCGTCGCCACCCTGCTGCGAGCGTTCGCCAAGCTCATGACCGAACGGGACGTGACGCTCACCGTCGTCAGCCAGCTTTCGGCCGGCGGGCCAACCGAGCGGCTGGTGAGCGAGCTCGCCGTGGGCGAGAAGGTGCGGTTTGTCCATGGGATCAGCGACCGGGAGCTGGCGGAACTGACAGCCAGCGCCGAGATCGCCGTGGTGCCCTCACTGTATGAAGGCTTCTCGCTGCCGGCCGTCGAGCACATGGCGTCGGGTACCCCACTGGTGGCCAGCCGGACCGGCGCGCTGCCGGAGGTGGTCGGGGATGCCGGCCTGCTGGTGACACCGGGGGACCCGGAGGAACTGGCTGCCGTGCTCAAGCACCTGCATGACTCCGAGCGTAAGCGCACCCGGATGTCGGCGGTCGCGCTTGCCCGGGTTCAGCAGCGTTATGCATGGACGGCGGTGGCGCGTGCGACCGTCGCCGAATACCGGCGCGCACTGCCGCAAGCGCCAGGTACTCCCTAGGCCAGCTGGCCGGCGCTGCCGCCGCCGTCTGCGGGCTGGTCCCCTGCGGCGATCCTGGCGAACCGGTCGCTGGCGCGCTCGAGCTGGCCCAGGATGCGGGCCTTGGCGTCATCGGCCAGGGGGGTGTCGGGCTGGCTGATCAGATCGCGCAGCACGGGGACCAGGGGCGCATACTTGCTGGCTAGTCTCTCCAGCCTGGGCCCGGTGGTGTGGATCAGGCCGGCGCCGTTGTCGGTGAAGTCGGAGGCCTTGATGACCCTGGCCCAGGGGCTGGTCTGCAGGCTGGCGGTTACATGCTCGCGGTACTGCTCGTGCCGGTCCCTGCCCGGCTCGGGCTCGGGATTGGTGACCGCGGCGACCAGCCCGGCGACCCGGTCACCGAACTGTGCGGCAAGTGCCGCGACCGCCTCACCGTGCCCGCCGCCGGGCGCGAGGTCGCTGGCGTGGTCCTCGA
Source organism: Actinomycetota bacterium (assembly GCA_003541285.1). Taxonomy (GTDB): domain Bacteria; phylum Actinomycetota; class Actinomycetes; order Streptosporangiales; family Streptosporangiaceae; genus UBA9676. The sequence goes on along the minus strand of DPMS01000042.1, from coordinate 8,629 downwards.
CCGCGTCGTGCAGGAGAGCCGCACATATGACGTCGGGATCGCGGACGCCGTAGTAGCTGACGATCCGGGTGGCGACGCGCAGCAGGTGATTGACGTAGGGCTCACGCTGCCGGCGGTCGCGGGCATGCAGGCCGGACGCCAGGTCCAGCGCCTGCCCGATCCGCTCGCGGCCGGGGCTGGGGAAGGTCGCCGTCTCGATCGCGAAGCGCTCGCGTAAGCCGGCCTCGCCGTGCAGCGCGGTGATCGCGTGCAGCGGCATCGCCGCCAGCAGCCGCCGTTCGCCTGGGTCCATGAATCAATCAGTAGCAGACCTCCGGCGCGGCGTGCGGCCCGGTCACGAGTCCACGCGGACGGCGGTGAGGAAACCGCTGCGGGCTGGGCCAGGGCGGGCGCCCACCGGCAAGGCCGGACCCGGCCAGCGTGCGGAACCGGGGCCGCCAGCCGTGGCGGGTGAGCCAGCCGGGCTCCCTGCCCGGGTTGCTGGGGGTGCGGCTGGTTGACCAGGATGAGGTGATGCGTTCTGGCGGGCACGGGCGATCCGGGCGGCCTGGCAGCTCAGCACGGCCGCGGACCGGGCGGACCCCGGCCACGATCACGGCCCGGCCCCCGGTCCCAGGGGCCGGACCGGACCGCATGCCAGACGTTCCGGGTGTCTGGCAGGCCTGGACGGCCGGCTGACGGCTGGGACGCTGCGAGCTGGTGGCCGGGCGGTCCCCCGACGTCCACCGGGCCGCCATGCCGCAGCGCCCTCAGCCTTGCGGGGACTAGTTCCCCGGTGGTTTCATTGTGAGCCTCAGTGAAAGTTTCATCAATAGCCTCACGGCTTGATTTCTCGCTGCTGTCGTGCATGTCAGCCTGACGGCAGCACCCCAGGTGACCCAGAATCCTCACAGGTCGCCGGTAATGGAGGGAGCGACGGGTGCCGACGCCCGGTAGCCCGACGGTACGTCGGCGTCGCCTCGCAGTTGAGCTTCGCCGTCTTCGTGAGGCTGATGGCCGGACCGGCGACGAGGTCGCCGCCGCGCTCGACTGGTCTCCGTCCAAGATCAGCAGGTACGAGCTTGCCCGGACCGGCCTCAAGCCGGCCGAGGTCAGGAAACTGCTGGACGTGTATGGCGTGACCGGCCACCAGCGCGATCAGTTGCTGGCACTCGCCGACGAGGCGACTCAGAAAGGCTGGTGGGAGGACTATGCGGATGCGCTGCCGGCGGAGTATCAGGCCTTTATCGGCCTGGAGGCAGAGGCCAGGTCAGTCTCGCATTGGCACACCGAGGTCGTGCCCGGCCTGCTGCAAACGGAGGAATACGCCAGGCAGGTTCACCTGGGTTACCAGAAAGTAGTACCGATCCCGCCCAGCGTCGTCGAGCGGCGGGTGAAGGCGCGGCTCATCCGTCAGCAGCTGCTGGTACGTGATCCGCCATTGGAGCTGTCCGTGGTGCTGGACGAGTCTGTCCTTTTCCGGCGGTTTGGCGACCGTCTGACCATGCGTGACCAGCTGGGACGCCTGGCTGCGGCGTCGGAACTTCCCAACGTGACCGTGCAGATCCTGCCGCTGGACATGGATCACTCGATCGCGGCCGGTTCTTTCGTGATATTCCGGTTCGGCGACGAGCGCGAGACTACGCTTCACGACGTGGTCAGCACGGAACTATTGCGAAGCGAGCTGCACGTCGAGGGCGAGGCCGAGACGTACCAGCTTCGGCTGGCGTTCGAACGGCTCGCCGCCGAGTCGCTGAGCCCCGCCGAGTCCCGGGACTTGGTCGTGCGCACCGCCCGTCGGCTCTGGGCATGACCACGTAAGGTCAGTATCAGATTGCTCGGTGTTACATCGGATCGCAGAAACCCACTCGTGAACCAATGAGTTAGGCCATAAAACTAATGAAGATGCCCCGCTTCGGTAGATACCCGATCAAGCCCAGCCAGGCTGGCCTTTCCAGCGCCGACTGGACTAAGAGTTCACTCAGTATGGGCAGTGGTAACTGCGTGGAAGTCGCCCATGTACCCGGAAGTTACGTGGTGCGCGATAGCAAGAACAGATCGGGACCGGTCCTTCGCTTCACGCCAGACGAGTGGCGTGCGTTTGTCGGCGGGGTCAGGAACGGCGACTTCGACAGTATCTGAACGCCAGGTCCTAATGGCCTCCTGAACGCTGGGCCGCCGGCAGGCGTCAGGTCACTGACAGAGGTGGTTCGTACCATCGGGCCTGTGGTCACTCGATATGACGTGTCGGCTGTGCCGTTGCAGGGCGGGTACGTGGCCAAGCAGTGCCCGGTCCGGGCCCAGTGGGACACCGTCCGGCCGTGCGACCCGCTGCCGGTGCCGCACCTGCTTGCGCGCCGGTTCGCGCGGGGCAGGCAGTTCGAGGCCGAGGTGGTGGCCCGGATCGTTGCCGTGCACCGGGACATCCAGGTGGTTGCCGGGGAGGACCGGGCCGCGCGGGAGGCAGCGACACTGGGCGCGATGCAGGCGGGAGTGCCAGTCATCGTGGGCGGACGACTGCCCGCCGATCTAGCCGGGCGGCGGGTGGGTGAACCCGACCTGCTGGTAGCCGCTGCGGACGGCTCGGGTTACCGGCCGGTGGACATCAAGCATCATCGCTGCCTGGACGCCGGGGCCGGCGGCCTGCCGGCGGTCTGCTCGCCGCTTGGCCGGCCGGCCCGGGAAGCGGCACAGGCTGATCCGGGCACCCCGGCCCGCAAACGCAGGGATGACCTGCTGCAGCTCGCCCACTACCAGCGGATGCTCGAAGCCGCGGGGATGGCAGCGGCCGGCGGCCGCTGGGGCGGCATCATCGGCGTCGAGGACGTCGTCGCCTGGTATGACCTGGACGCCCCAATCTGGCTGACCCCGTCCTCCGGTGGCAGGCAGAAGCGCCGCTCGACGATGGAGGTGTATGACTTCGAGTTCGGCTTCCGGCTGGACATCCTCGCCGTCGCCGCCGCGCACCGGGCCGACCCGGGAGTCGCGCTGCTGGTGGTGCCGGTCCGGATCGGTGAGTGCGCGCAGTGTCCCTGGTGGTCGTGGTGCGGCCCGCAGCTGGCGGCGGGCTCTGGTGATGTGAGCCTGCTGCCGGGCATGGGCTGGCGGGCGTGGCGTATCCACCGCGGCCATGGGGTGACCAGCCGGGCCGCGCTGGCCTCGCTGGACCACCGCACCGCCACCCTGGTCGCCGGCCAGGTCGACCTGCGGCCGATCACGGCAGCGGTGGGAACCCTGCCGGACGACACGCCTGTGGCCACCATCGCCGGAGAGCGGAAGCGGGCGCAGCTGGCCCGTCTGGCTGACGCGGGCATCCGCACGCTAGGCGACGCCCGGTCGCTGTGCCCTCGCACGGCCGCCTACTGCGATCAGCCGATGCGCGATCTTCCGGAGCAGATCGACTGTGCCCGGGCCGCCCTGGGCGGCTCACCCGTCTACCGCCGGCGCGGGGTCGCCCGGGTCGAGGTGCCGCGCGGCGGTGTCGAAGTCGATATCGACATGGAGAACGTGGAAGAGGGCGTCTACCTGTGGGGTGCCCTGGTCACCGACCGGTCCGGCGTGGATGCGGTGCCCACCGGGTACCGCCCGTTCTGCACCTGGCACCCGCTGACCAGCGGCACCGAAGCCGCGCTGTTCACTGAATTCTGGCGGTGGCTGACCGGGCTGCGCCGGGATGCCGCNNGCTGCGGCCGGGCTGGAAGAGGCGGTCGCGGCCTTCACCGGATCTGAGGAGTGGGTTGACCTGCTGCGCGTATTCGATACCCAGCTCATCACCGGCTCTCCGGCCGGCCTCAAAGACGTGGCCGCCCTCTGCGGCTTCAGCTGGGACGTGGCGGACCCCGGTGGCGGCGAATCGATGATCCGCTACGACGAGGCCGTCGATCCCGGCGAACCCCTCGTCGCACAGTCGGCCCGCGACTGGCTCCTCACCTACAACCGCAACGACGTCGAGGCCACCCGGGCCCTGCGGGAATGGCTCGGCCAGCACGCCAGCCGCTGCCCGTTGGTCGAAGAAATCGGGCCATGACCGGCGCCTGAGGCGCGGGTCAGAACCCGTGGCGTGGGTGACCTCGCGGGCTGGTTCACGGCAGCGTCCTGGCGACTGCGACTATCCGCCGGTTCGGCGCCGGCGGACCGGGGGATACTCCGAAGAGTTATCAGCCACACACAAGATGTAGTTATACCGGGCATGGCGGGAACCGGGGAAAGGCCACTCCATGAAGCTCCCACGCGCGCGGCGGGCTGCGGCGACGATGATGGCCATGGTGGGGCTGCTGGCAGGGTGCGGCGCACCGGCCACCGTCAGCCTGGCTGCGGCCAGGGGTGCTGGCAGTTCACGGTCGGTGCAGCTGACGAAGGCGATCCGGCGGGTGATGCGGGAGGCCTCGATCCCCGGAGCCATCGTCGGCGTGTGGCAGGGGGGCAAGGCTCCCTATGTGCAGACGTTCGGCGTCCGTAACAGGGCGACCGGCCGGCCGATGCTGACCAGCCTCTACATGCGCGTCGGCAGCGAGACCAAGACCTTCACCGTGACCGCCCTGCTGCAGCTGGTCGACCGCAAGAAGATCGGGCTGGACGACCCGATCGCCAGGTATGTGCAAGGTGTCCCGGACGGGACCGCCATCACCTTGCGGGAACTCGCCGACATGCGCAGCGGGCTGTACAACTATACGAACGACCCTGCCTGGCAGGAAGCGTTCGGGCGCAATCCGTACCGGCAGTGGCTGCCCCGCCAGTTGCTGGCCTACAGCTTCAGTCATCCGCTGATGTTCAAGCCGGGCACCAAGTTCTTCTACTCCAACACCAACACCATCCTGCTGGGGCTGGTGGTCGAGAAGGTGGCGCGGCTGCCGCTGGCGACGTTCATCAAGCGGTACGTCCTGCGGCCCGAGCACCTGGCGCACACCGTCTTCCCGCCCGGCGCCCAGTTCCCCGCACCCCATGCCCAGGGCTACGCGGGGCCCTCGCCCAAGGGGCCGCTGGTGAACGTGACCAACTGGAACCCGTCCTGGGGCTGGGCGGCGGGAGCGATGATCTCGACGCTGGGTGACCTGCGTAACTGGGCGCGGATCGTGGCCACGGGCGAGCTCCTCACCCCGGCCACGCAGAAACAGCGCGAACGGTTCCTGCCCACCGGGATACGCGGGGTACGCGCCGGCTACGGGCTCGGGCTGTTCAAAGACAACGGCTGGATCGGCCACAACGGATCCCTGCCCGGCTACCAGAGCCTGACCATCTACCTTCCCTCCAAACGGGCCACGGTAGTCGTGCTGGTCAACAGCGACATCAACTACCAGGGCAGCGAGCTGACGACCCTGCTCGGCGAGGCCATCACCAAGATCATCACCCCGCACCACGTGTACTACCTGCCACCCAGCCCGCAGGGCTAGCGGCCGGCCCAGGAACTCCTGTGAGGCCGGGCCCGCGCCACCCAGCAAGCCCACCAGGGCACGCAGGTACGAGTGCCGGAGAGTTCCCCGAGCTAAACCTGGGAGCACCCGCAGCGGTCAGCGCGAGACCAGGATGATCCAGACCGGCCCGCGGGCGAAGGTCATCGGCTTGCCGTCGGCGGTGGCGAAGGTGGTGCCGGACTCTGCGGTAGGGCGCGACCAGCGGGCGTTGTAGGCCCTGCCGTTGCGGAGCACCACAGCTGACCCGGAACCGGTGCTCTCGGCGTAGGGCGGGCGGCTGCCGTATTCCAGGAAGCGGGAGGTGCGCACGGTCGTGTGCTGAATGACCACGGTGGCGGCTGACAGGCGGCCGTCGTCGGCCGTGCCCGCCGGGGTGCCGTCCATCGACACCAGCCAGCGGCCTTTGGCTGCCGACCAGCTGAAGGTGAACGACGCGGAGGGATAAGCCACCGACTCCGATGCGGTGGCCCGCCCGCCCGCGGGGGCGGGGCCGAACCGGAACCCGATGTCGCGTGCGGTGCTGGCGTTGGGGGCCTCGGCGAGCAGCTGGCTGGTGTGGGCGTAGAGGTTGTAGGGGGCGACCCGGCTGGGGTCGCGGTAGTAGCCGCCGGCGGTGCCCGCGTACAGGTCCACGATCACGGCGTGGCGGTGGATGTACGGCAGCAGCACGGGGGTGGCGCCGGAGTACGCGAACGCGGGCTGGCCGAACTGGCGCAGCAGCTCAAGGTCGTCCTCGCGGGCACTGCGGACCGGGCCGACCACCGGCGGGAAGTGGGAGGAGAAGATGGCCAGGATCCGGCTCAGGCCGCCCTCCACCGGCAGCACGTAAACGAGGTCCGCTTTGCCCAGCCCGGTCGGCGGGCGGGCCTGCGCAATGTTGTCGATCTTGACCGCGAGCACCCGGTGCGGGGACGTCGCCGGCTCGCCGGTGAACGGGGACTCGGTTCCGCCCGCCGGGCCCGTCCCGCAGGCTGCCAGGATCACGCTCACGAGCACCGCCACCACAGCGGACGCCGCGATCACCACCCGGCTGCGAGCCCGCTCCATCTGCCGCGCCGTTGCCGCCATGACCGCCATCACCTTCCCCCCACCATCAGGAGAAGGCCCAGCGCGGCATGCGGGCTAGGGCCGCAGGTTAGCTGGTGGGCAGGACTTTCGGCCGGATCGCAGCCTGGGCAGCCCGCCGGGTCAGCCGATGTGGCGGTGCACGTCCTGCGCTTTGGACGGCCCCGGGGTGGCGGCGGCGATCCACGGCCCGGGTATCGACGGGTCGATGATGCCGTCCTCCAGCCACGCGTACCGGCCGCTGAGCACACGCCGCGCCAGCGCCGAGTCGGCGGCGTCGGTGTTGGCCCAGAGCTGGCCGAACAGTTCCTCGGCCCGCAGCCGCGCCTGGGTGCAGAACAGGTCGGCGAGTTCAGGCCCCGCCGCGCCCCGCTCCGCCCCGCCGGTGCCCGCCGTGTCCAGTTGCGCGCGGACGCAGGTGGCGCTCATGGCGAACAGTTCCGCGCCGATGTCCACGATCCGGCCGAGGAAGCCCTGCTTGCGCTCCAGCCGGCCCTGCCAGCGCGCCATTCCGTAGAAGGTGACCCGGGCCAGCTTCCGGCTCGCCCTTTCCACATAACGCAGGTGCGTGGCCAGCCGCCCGAACTCGCTGTAGGCCCCTGGCCGCTGGCCTTCACCGGCCACCAGCGTGGGCAGCCATCTGGCGTAGAACCCGCCCGCCTTGGCGGCCGCGCGGGCGCGCTGCGCGGCCGGCAGCTTGGGATCGATGAGCTCGCCCGCCGCGGACAGGTGCGCGTCCACCGCCTCGCGCGCGATGAACAGCCGCATGATCTCCGAGGATCCCTCGAAAATCCGGTTGATGCGCATGTCCCGCAGCATCTGCTCAGCGGGCACGCCGCGCTCGCCGCGCGCGGCGAGGGAGGCGGCGGTCTCATAACCGCGCCCGCCGCGGATCTGCACCAGCTCATCCGCGATCTTGCTGCCCATTTCCGAGCAGTACAGCTTGGCCAGTGCCGCCTCGATCCGGATGTCGTTGCGCTTGTCATCGGCGAGCTGGCTGGACAGCTCGACCACCGCCTCCAGCGCATAGGTGGTCGCGGCGATGAACGAGATCTTCTTGGCCACCGCCTCGTGCTCACCGACCGGCCGCCCCCACTGCACCCGTTCGCGCGACCATTCCCGGGCGACCTTCAGTGCCAGTTTCCCGGTCGCGGCGCAACTGGCGGGCAGCGACAGCCGGCCGGTGTTGAGCGTTGTCAGGGCGACCTTCAGCCCCTGGCCCTCCTCGCCGATGCGGCTGCTGGCCGGGACCCGCACCTGGTGGAATCTGGTCACCCCGTTCTCCAGGCCGCGCAGGCCCATGAACGCGTTGCGCCGCTCGACGGTGATGCCCTCCGCGGTGCCCTCCACCACGAACGCGCTGATCCCGCCGCGGTGCCCGTCGCTCTTCGGCACCCAGGCCATCACCACGAGCAGGTCAGCGATCACCCCGTTGGTTGTCCACAGCTTGACCCCGTCCAGGACGTACTCCGACCCGTCGTCCGACGGCATGGCCGTGGTGCTCAGCCTGGCCGGATCGGAGCCGACGTCGGGCTCGGTGAGCAGGAACGCGCTGATCTCCCCGCGCGCGCACCGTGGCAGGTAACGCTGTTTCTGCTCGTCGGTCCCGAACAGCGCCAGCGGCTGCGGCACACCGATCGACTGGTGCGCCGACAGCAGTGCCGCCACGGCCGGCGAGGCGGACCCGGCGATCATCAGCGCCCGGATGTAGTACAGGTTCGACAGCCCCAGCCCGCCGTACTCCGGCGCGATTTTCATGCCGAACGATCCAAGGGCGGCCAGGCCGGTGACCACCTCATCGGGTATCCGGGCGTCGCGCTCGATGAGCGCGCCGTCCACTGAGGCCTCGCAGAACTCCCGCAGCCGGGCGCAGAACTCCTCCCCGCGGCGGCTGGACTCCTCGCTTGGCTGCGGATGCGGGTGGATCAGGTCCAGCCGGAAGTCACCGAGGAAAAGCTGCTTGCCGAAGCTGGGCTGATGCCAGCCGGCCTCCCTGGCTTCCTCTGCTGTCTGCCGTGCCTCTTGCTCACCGACTTGCCGGACACGATCTGCCTGCGGAATGTCCATGATGCCGTCCTGTTGATGGGTGGTCACCATTGGTACTGCCCAGGTCCTACCCACCGGTAACACGTTGACGCGGGCGTTCAGCTTCCGGCTGGCCGCGCGTGCTGACC
>DPMS01000650.1 GCA_003541285.1 Actinomycetota bacterium | reverse complement strand
GCAGTGAAGCCGCCCTGCCCGGCAGGACCAGGGGGCCGACCACGCCGATGGCCTCGCTCGCCGCTGCCGACAGGTGCGCGATGCCGTTGCGCATCAGGGCATCGGGCAGTTCCCGGCGGTGGCAGTCAGCTAAGACCACCAGATCCGGGTGGCGGCCGGGGGGCGGCGAGTGGCGTGGCGTGGGCGAGCGCGCAGTCCGCGGCTTCACAGCAGGCAGATCGCCCGGGTGGCTCAGCGGTATGGCGGCTGACGAGGCGGGCCAGGCCGGGCGTGCTGGAGCGTTGGGCGCCTGCCCCCCCGCTGGCTCTCCCGGTGCCTGCCCCCTCGCTGGCTCAGCCGGCACCTGCCCGGCGGAGACCACCAGCCCAATCCCGGCCGCGGTCAGCAGGCTGGCAACCGATAAGCCAACCCGGCCGACGCCATGGACGCGCACGCAGGCGCCCTGACGGCGGGCCAGGATCCGGGCCCCGCCGTCGGCGTCGCCGTGGGCCAGGGCTGCGGTGGCCAGTTCCGGCGCGAGCCGTGCGCGCAGCTCTTGGGGCAGCATCTGGTAGGTGCTGGCCGGGAAGTCGTGCAGTGCCCCGCCCGCAGCGAGCAGGCTGATGACCCGGTCTGCCGCCGCAGACGGAATGCCCAGGTCATCCGCGGCGGCCAGGACCTGCGCGCGGTCACGGCTGCCGTCCAGGAGGCCGAGCAGTGCAGCCGCTCCGCGCATGCCGGTCAGCGCTACTGCCCGGCGCGGGTCGATCCCCACCTGGACAGTGTCCCGGTTGCGCCAGACGGGGAGTAAGCCGGGCTTGAGGGCAGGTCTCATGCCCACCAGGGTGACAAGGCGCTCGGACATTTCCCGGCCGTCCCGCAGCGGCGTGCTCTTGGTGACCGCAAAACATGTCAAATCGGGCGCAATAACGGGCCCGGATCGCGGAAGCGGAGCGCCGCATCGGACGGAACGACCCATCCAGAACGGCGCGCAACGGTGCCGGCATGTGCCGGCCAGCGATGCTGGCTGATAGTTCCCCGGGGGGAACCAGCCAGCTTGATGCCAGCGGTTCCCTGCGAGCCGGTCGCCCCCTTCCCCGGAAGTGACGGTAGCCCACGCCCCGGGGACTCCTGATGGTGACGCTAGGCGGGCCGGTGCTGCACAGTCAACCAGGCCGGTGGACAAGGCTGTGGAAAACCTGGGGAGAGCATGGAGCGTCGCTGTGGACACGGCCGGGAAAGGCTTGTGAATTCCCAGTTGTTGCGGTGCCCATGGTGCTGCGAAGTGCAGCGTTTCCGTCCACCGCCTGTGGATGAAAGAAACAGTCCCGGCTACACGCCAATCGGCTGCAGATGGGCGTGTCCGGGCCGGTGCCGCGACCCGGGCCGCCGGATCTGCGCTGGCCGGGTGTCTGGCGGGTGCCGGGATCCGGGCCGTCAGCCGGGTGGCTGGCCGGTGCCGGGATCCGGGCCGCTGGATCCGTCTTCCGGGCGGTTCCCGTCCTCGCCCGATCCTTCGGCTGGGGTGTCGTCCTGGTCCAGCGCCGACATGTCCCACTCCGGCCGGCCCTGAACGAAACCGTCTGGGTCGTCGAAGTCCTCTTCGGTCGGCAGCAGGTCGGGATGCCCCCACACGGCATCCCGTCCTTCAATACCGCGGGCCTCGGTCAGCTTGCCCCAGATGAGGCTGGCCTCACGCAGCTTGCGGGGCCGCAGTTCGAGCCCGACCAGGGTGGCGAAGGTCCGCTCGGCCGGGCCGCCGGTGGCCCGGCGCCGCCTGATCGCCTCGGCGAGCGCGGTGGCCTGCGGCAGCCGGTTCTTCGCCGCCGCGTCGACCACGGTGGCCACCCATCCCTCGACCAGCGCGAGGGCGGTCTCCAGTCGTGAGAGTGCAGCCTTTTGCTGCGGGGTGTCCTCGGGCTGGAAGAGCGCGGCACCTGCCAGTGCCTCGCGCAGTGCATCCGGGTTGGACGGGTCGATCTGCGGCATGGCCTCACGCAGGCGCGAGGCGTCCACCGTGATTCCCCTGGCGTACTCCTCCACCGCGCCGAACAGGTGCGCCCGGAGCCAGGGCACATGGGCGAAGAGGCGGTGGTGGGCTGCCTCGCGGATCGCGAGGAAGAGCCTGACTTCATCCAGGCTGATCGACAGGCCCTCACCGAACGCGGCTACCCCGGCCGGCAGGAGCGCCGCAGTGCCGGCCGGCCCGAGCGGCAGCCCGACGTCGGTCGAGCTGACAACCTCGCGCGCGAGCGTGCCCAGGGCATCGCCGGTCTGTGAGCCGACCATCATCCCGCCGATCCGGCGCATCATCGCACCCAGGCCGCTGAGCCCGCCTCCGAGCGCGCTCAGGGCCGAACTGAGTTCCTCCGGCAGCCCGGCCCCGAGTTCGCTGGGATCCTCGGAGAGCAACCCGCTCATGGCGTCGACCGCCTTGCCGGCGATCGGGTCACAGAGCGTGGACCACACCGGCAGCGTGGCCTCCACCCACTCCGACCGGCTCCACGCCTGTACCTGGCGGACACCGCTGGCGAAACTGGTGACCTCGTCAAGCCACAAGTCAGCCAGCCGGATCGCTTCCACGACCTTGTGCCGGTCGGGCTCCAGCACACTCGGGTCACCCGCGGCGGCCACCGTGTGACGTGCCACCTTCTTGGCAAGGTCCCAGTTCACCGGCCCGCCCTGCCACGACATCAGGTCGGCGAACTGGCGCAGGGCATCGGCGAACTGCTGTGGGTCACCCAGTGGGCCGAGCGGGCCGAATGGGCCGCCCTCGCCCGGCGGCCCGCCGGAGGAGCCGGAGCCACCCGACCCACCCGACCCGCCAGAACCCCGGCCCGGGCCACCGGGCATGCCAAAGCCGAAGGGAGGAGGGTCAGCCATCTCCTTGGCCTCTCAGGCAGGATGGAAGGGTCACGTAACCCACGTTATCCCGGGAGCCGCACCCGTGAGCACCGCACCAGCCGAGGTTCGCCATGGGCGCAGCCGGAAGATCCGGCCGCCTGGCCTCCACCAGCGCGCGATGGCGGCAGCCGGGCGCGGGGCCGTTGGGAAGGGCGGTGGCGGGCAGGACAACACCGGGAACGCTACGGAACCGGCCAGGAAGCCTGGCCGCAGCACTCGCCGGGCCGAGCCGCTGGCCGCCGGGCAACCGGCGGGTGAGGACTCCGCGGCCCGGCCGGGACTGGTGGTGGCGATCACCGGGGCTGCCCACGGGCTGGGGCACGCACTCGCCGTAAGGCTGGCCACCTCGGCCAGGGTCGGCCGGGTGGTCGCCATCGATGATCACCGGGGCGACGTCCCCGGAGTGACCTGGCGCCTGGCGGACGTGCGCGATCCGGCCCTCGCCGGGCGGCTGACCGGAGTGGATGTCCTGGTACACACAGACGTGGATCTGGGGGACTCCGACTACCGGGCCCGGCGCGCGTTCAACGTCCGTGCCGCACAGACCGTGCTCACCGCGGCGGCGGCGGGCCGGGTGAGCCGGGTGATCCTGGTGACCAGCGCGATGGTCTACGGCGCCCGGCCCAGTAACCCGGTACCGCTCGCTGAGTCGGCCCCGCTGGGTGCCGACCCGGACGGCAGCGTGGCAGGTGATCTGCTGGAAATCGAGCACCTGGCACAGCGAGCCCCGCGCAGCCATCCGGGCATGGCAGTCACCGTGGTGCGCCCGGCCGCGCTTGTCGGCGACGGCCTGGACAGCCTGGTGACAAGGCACTTCGATTCCCCCCGCCTGCTGACAGTGAAGGGCTGTGCCCAGCGCTGGCAGTTCTGCCACATCGATGACCTGGTCTCCGCGCTCGAACTGGCCGTGGCAGGCGATGTGACCGGGAACTTCGCGGTCGGCTGCGACGGCTGGCTGGAGCAGGAGCAGGTGGAGGAGATCAGCGGGCTGCGGCGGATCGAGCTTCCGGCCGGCCTGACCTTCGGCACCGCACAGCGGCTGCACCGGATCGGAATCACCCCCGCTCCCATCAACGATCTGCAGTACCTGGTGTACCCGTGGGTCGTTGACTGCCAGCGGCTGCGCGAGGCGGGCTGGCGCCCGGCTCACGAGAACGCGGCCGTCCTGGCGGCGCTGATGGAAGCCAGAGCCGTCCACCGCGCCACCGCCCGCCGCATCCCGCGCAAGGAGGCGACCATCACTGCCGCCGGGGCGACCGTCGCGGTGATCGGCACCGCAGCGATCGTCCGCGCGGCCCGCCGCCGCAAGCGCGGC
>DPMS01000046.1 GCA_003541285.1 Actinomycetota bacterium | reverse complement strand
CCGGGATCGGCGGAACCCACGATATTGCGCACGTCCGCATCAAGGTCATCAGCGATGCCGAGGAATTCGGCTATCGCCGACCGTGCCCTGGTAACAGCCTCCTCCGCATCATGGAGGAGTACCTCCGATTGGTCATCCTCGCCGCCGAGCCCGGCAGCGGCCTCGTACACGGCGAGCTGCGCCTCAGCGGCGGTGTATCCGGCCTTGAGACTCTCCTTCCGGGTCCGGAAACTCTCCACCCACGTCTGCAGCCGCTGGCTGTCCGCTGTGAGCTTGTCTTCCGTCCGCTCCAGATCGGCTCGGCGGGCGCGCATCTGCCCCAGCTGGTCGCTGGTGGCGACCGCATCCGCCCCGTCTATTTCCAGTTCGAGCCGCTTGCGTGCGGTCGTCACGTCGGCGACCGCCCGGCGCAAGGTGGCCAGCAGTTCCAGCTGATGCTGGTAGGCCTCGTCCAGGCCCTCCCTGGGGTCAAGCGGCTGATGACCGCGGTGGGGGGGGCATCAGCGGCGACCCGGGCCCGGCCGGGTGTTCTAACAGGGCGAGGATCGCCTCACCGGCGAGCCGGGCCATCGGCGGGTCACTGGTGAGCAGGTCCGTGAGCCAGCCCCGGACGTCCGCTGCCACACGAAGCGTGTCGCTCATAGCCGGCCGCCTTCGGGAAAAGGGTGGTACTCGGGGATACTAGCTGCTCTGGCTGGCCGGCTCACCCCCGCTTACCTGGGTGTTCAGAACGTCCAGTGCCGAGGTCTGGGTGGCCGTGCTGGCGGCGTCGAACGGGCCGGCCCAAAGCAGCCCGAACTGGTCGCCGCGGCGGTCGTGCGACCACAAGGCCCGCGCATTGTGCCGCAGATATGCCTGGTAGGAGCCGCTGCCGAGCTGGTCGGACAGCTTCTTGAGGTTGTGCATGAAGATGCCTTTGAACAGTGGCCGGTCGGTCCCGCACGAGGACGGCTCGCAGGGATCCCGCAGGATGCCATCCGGGCTCAGCGCCCGGCTGTCCACGACCGCGTCGGCGATTTGCCTGGCCGTGGCCAGGAAAGAGCCGCGGCCCGTCATCCGGGCCAGCGACACCAAGCCGCCGATCAGCACACCCTGGTTGTAGGTCCAGGCAGGCAGGCTCAGGTCAGGTTTGCAGGCAGCCAGCCCGTCGATGACGAGGTGCGAGGGGGTGATCATGCCGGTGCCCTGGAACCAGGCCCATTCCCGGTCCGCCCAGTTCGCATAGCTGGTGTCTCCCGGGGTCCGGTTATGCAGCGCCGCCGCCACCGCCAGGAAGATCTCATTGGCGATCGCGTTCTTGTAGCGCCGCGCCTTGCTCCACCAGATGCCGCCGCCGCAGGTGCGGTCCCAGCCGCTGGTCAGGTCCGCGAAGATTTCCCTGGCCTGGCCGAGGTAGGCGCTGCTCCCGGTGAGGTCGTAGGCGTCGATCCAGGTCAGAGCCCACCACCCCTCGTCGTCGTAGTAGCTGTCCAGGAAACCGTCCCGGCTGTGGTGCGCCCGGTAGGTCTGGCTCAGATCGGCCAGGAACTGCCGCGAGCCGGACGCCCGCATGTAGTCGATCGTGGCCGCGAGTGCGTTCGCGGACTGCCACGACTGGGTGGCTGTGTAGGACGAGGCGCCGTAGCGCCGCTGGAGCGCGGTCACTGCCAGGGCTGCCTCGGCGTTGTCCTGGATCCGCTCCGCCGCGGAGCCTGCCTGGCCGGCCCCCGCGGGCCGGCCGGTGACCGCCCCGAAGCCGAGCCCGCACACAGAGAGAGCGAGCAGCAGGACGCTGAGCCGGCTGATGCGTGCTGGTTCGCGCCACCGGTGCCGTCCGCGGCGCGTGCTGATCGGGTTCTTCATGCGGTGGGCGATAGCCGCCGGCAGCGCACCTGGCAGTGCTCCGCGGACCCGTGATCACGGGCGCGTGGTGACGGTGCGGATGCCAGATGATGGGCGAGGCCGGCTGACCGGCGGCGGAGTGGGTTGGTCGTGACTTGGTGAATCGGACACTAACCCATGAATAACTCTTTAGGGGGCTTTTCTCCTGAACAAGTATTCCGCTCGACCACGCTCAGGGGGCGCCGGTTCCCCACCCGCCTCCACGTTTCACGGCTCCCGCACCCCGAAACCGGGATGAAACGGACGCGATCATGGGCCTGCGACGTGAAACGTCAGGCGCCGCGGGTATTCGAGGTGGCGGGCAGCGGCAAATGCCGGCCCGGGAGCTGCCCGGGCCGACCCTGCGCGAGGTTGCAGCTGCGCGAGGTGGATCAGCTGTCGGGGGCCAGGGCCGCGCTGACGGGGAAATCGAGCCGGTACTTCTCGATCGCCTGGCTGAGGGCTTCTGGCTTGACCTCACCGCGCCGCGCGAGCTGGGAGAGCACCGCGAGCGTGATCGACTCCGCGTCCACGTGGAAGAACCGCCGGGCCGCGGCGCGCGTGTCGGAGAAGCCATACCCGTCGGTGCCGAGCGAGGTGAACGGGACCGGGACCCAGCGGGCGATCTGATCGGGCACTGCCCGGATCCAGTCGCTGACCGCCACGGCCGGGCCGGGCTGGCCGTCGAGCACCTGCGTGACATAGGGGACCCGCGGTTCCACGTCGGGGTGGAGCAGGTTCCACTCTTCGCAGGCGAGCGCGTCGCGGCGCAGCTCGGTCCAGGAAGTGGCCGACCACACATCGGCCGCCACGCCCCAGTCATCGGCGAGCAGCCGCTGCGCGTCCAGCGCCCAGCGCACCGCCACCCCGGAGGCGAGGATGTGCGCCCGGGGAGGGACGCCATTGCCTGCTGGCGCAGCCCCGTCGCCCGGCCTGTCCTGGGCAGGGCCGGCCAGCTCAGCCGGCGCATCGGCGTACCGGTACAGCCCGCGCAGGATGCCCTGTTCCAGGGCTGGTGTGCCGCCCGGGTAGTCGGCCGGCTCGCTCGGCTGCAGGTACGGCTCGTTGTAGACGGTGAGGTAGTAGAAGATGTCCTCGCCGGAAGGGTGCTCCGGCGACGATCCATACATCCGGCGCAGGCCGTCCCGGACGATGCAGGCCAGCTCATAGCCCCAGGCCGCGTCGTAGGACACGCAGGCCGGGCTGACCGAGGCGAGCAGCGCCGAATGGCCGTCGTTGTGCTGCAGGCCCTCGCCGGTCAGTGTGGTGCGCCCGGCGGTCGCGCCGAGCAGGAAGCCGCGGCCGAGCTGATCGCCGAGCGCCCACATCTGGTCGCCGGTGCGCTGCCAGCCGAACATCGAATAGAACACATACACCGGGATCATCGGGGTGCCGTGGGTGGCGTACGAGGTGCCCGCGGCGATCACCGAGCCCATCGCACCGGACTCGCTGATGCCCTCGTGCAGGATCTG
>DPMS01000323.1 GCA_003541285.1 Actinomycetota bacterium | reverse complement strand
GGTGGGAGGCCTGCCAGCGGCAGGAGGCCCGCCGGGGACGGCTGGCCCGGGCGGGCCCGGCTCATCCCCGCCTGAGTAACCGCGTACCTGGAGATCCCGTGCTGCAAACCTTCGACGAGCGCAACCGCGACCTCATCGTCAGCGTGGCCGGCCGCCTCGCGCACCGGGACCAGGCCGGCGTCAGCCCGTTCGACTCCGCCGTGCAGGGAGGCGACGCGGTCTGGGAAGGGCTGCGCCTCTATCGGGGCCGGATCTTCCGGCTGGCCGAGCATCTGGCCCGGCTCCGGCAGTCGGCGGCGGCGCTCGCTTTCGGCCCCGTGCCTTCCGACGAGGAGATCATCCGGCAGATACGGGCAACCCTGCAGGCCAACGCGATGACCGACGGTGTGCACATCCGGCTCACCCTCACCCGCGGAGTCAAGATCACCAGCGGCATGGATCCCCGGCTCAACCAGAGCGGTCCCACCCTGATCGTGCTGGCCNNGCTGGCCGAGCACAAGCCGCCAGTCTATGATCCCTCCGGCATCACCCTGATCACCGCCAGCGTGCGCCGCCCGCCACCGGACTGCCTGGACCCGAAGATCCACCACGCCAACCTGCTGCCCTCGATCCTGGCCAAGATCGAGGCCAACGTGGCCGGGGCCGACGACGCGGTGATGCTCGACCAGCGGGGTTTTGTGGCTGAGACCAACGCCACCCACCTGTTCCTGGTCACCGGCGGCCGGCTGGGCACTCCGGCCTCCAGTGCCTGCCCCGAGGGGATCACCCGGGCCGCGGTGCTGGAACTCGCCGCGGGTGCGGGGATCGGTTGCGACGTGGGCGACT
This sequence comes from Actinomycetota bacterium, assembly GCA_003541285.1. Taxonomy (GTDB): domain Bacteria; phylum Actinomycetota; class Actinomycetes; order Streptosporangiales; family Streptosporangiaceae; genus UBA9676. The sequence goes on along the minus strand of DPMS01000323.1, from coordinate 2,999 downwards.
TCAGCCTGACCCAGTTCTACGCCGCGGACGAGGTATTCGTCACCGGCACCATGGGCGGCCTCACGCCGGTCACCGTCATCGACGGGCGGACCATCGGCACCGGATCGCCCGGGCCTGTCACGAGGCGGCTCACCGCCATATTCGCCGATCTGACCGCCCGATCCGGCACCTTGGTGGTGTGACGGCCGGGACGGGTGCAGACTGGATCTCATGACCGAGGCGGCTGCGGTCCCGGCAGTGACCCTGCCCGGCGGTGTCTCGATGCCGATGATCGGGTTCGGCACCTGGCAACTGCGTGGCCGGGCGGGACGTGAGTCCCTGCGGGCAGCGCTGGGCGCCGGGTACCGGCACATCGACACGGCCACCATGTACGGCAACGAGGCCGACGTTGGTCAGGCGGTGGCCAGCAGCGGGCTGGACCGGGGCGAGGTGTTCATCACCACCAAGCTGCCCTCGGGCCGGGCCGGGCGCGAGCGCGCCACCCTCGCCGCCAGCCTGCGGGCGCTCGGGATGCCGCACGTGGACCTGTGGCTGGTGCACTGGCCGCCGGCCGGGCGTGCCCTCACCCAGGTGTGGCGGGAGTTCCTCGAACTGCGCGATGAAGGCAAGGCGCGCGCGGTCGGGGTGAGCAACTACTCCCTCTCCCAGATCGACCGGCTGATCGAGGCGACCGGGCAGGCGCCCGCCGTCAACCAGATTCCCTGGAGCCCGGCCCGCTACGACCCGGCATTGCTGGCCGGGCACCGTGAGCGCGGCGTCGCGGTCGAGGGGTACAGCCCCCTGAAGGGGACCAACCTGGCCGATCCGGTGCTGACGGAGATCGCCGCCGTCCACGGGGTGACGGCAGCCCAGGTAGTGCTGCGCTGGCACCTGGAGCATGGGGTGGCGGTGCTGGTGAAGTCAGCCCACCCGGAGCGGATCGCGGCCAACATCGACCTGCAGTGCTTCTCGCTCAGCGAGGACGAGGTCACCCGCATCGACGCCTTGGCACGCTGAGCCGCCTTCCTGGCTGGACGCGCAGGTTCACAGCCGTGCGCGGCTACGAGCCCTCGGCTGCCCGCCGGCCAGTCATGTTCAGCACCGCTCAGCCAAGGCGGCGGGGTGGATATCCGGGTTTGCTCGGTTATGCCGCATCGCAATCACGGGCACAGTGACCACCTCGGGATCCAGCGGCGAAACCTGAGCAACTCCTCGCCCGCCGCGACTGGTCCCGCGTGCCGGACCGGCATACTGTCGCAACATGGGCGAGACGATGCCGCTGTTCCCGCTCGGCACCGTGCTCTACCCGGGGCTCGTGCTACCGCTGCACATCTTCGAAGAGCGGTACCGGCAGATGGTCACCGACCTGCTGGCCGGGCCTGAACCGCAGCGTTTCGGGGTAGTCGCGATCCGCAGGGGCCGCGAGACAGGCGTTGACGGCGTTTCGGCGCTTTTCGAGGTCGGCTGCACCGCGACGGTGCGCGAGGTGAAGCGGCACGACGACGGCCGGTTCGATCTGGTGACGGTCGGCACGCGAAGATTCCGGCTGGTGAGGCTCGACCGCTCGCGCCCCTACCTGCGCGGCGAGATCGACCTGCTGGCGGAGGAAACCGGCGACGAGGCGGCGGCCATGCTGGCGGCGCAGGCGGTGCGGCGCACGTTCCGCGAGTATCTTGACGCGCTTGCCACGCACGGAGCCGCCCGGGTCCACGTGCCCGAACTGCCGGATGAGCCGGTGCTTCTGTCCTATCTCGTGGCTGCGTCGATGATCATCGATCTGAGTGACCGGCAGGTCCTGCTGGCCGAGCCAGACGCACTGCGCCGCCTGATGGCTGAGCGCATGTTGCTGGCGAGGGAGACCGCGATGCTGCGCACGATCACCTCGACACCCGCCACCGACCTGAGGAACTCGCCCTACAGCCCCAACTAGGACGCCGGCAGCACGAACACGAAGAAAGCAGCGGCCAGCTGCGCCCACAGGCCGGCATGCGGCGTGCCGTGGAGAGCCACCAAGGCAAGCGCGCCGACACCACCCACCCCGGCGTGCAGCAGCTCCCTGGCCGCCACCGGCAGCCGTGGCCGGCTGATCCCGGCCCGCCTGCCTCCCTGCCATCCGGTCTGCCTGCTCGCGTGCCCCGGGCAGCAGTGGCCCTGTCCATGCCGCTACGCGGGGATCCCATGGTGACAGGCTCGCCTCCTGGCGCGGGGCCTTCATGAACGGCGGGTGAACGGACTGCACAGAGGGTTGCAGTTGGTCACGGTGCGCCGGGCATCCCAAACACAACTGTGTTGCATATCTGAGAGCGACCCTGGTGCGGCAGCGAAACTCAGCAACCCCTCTCGCCTGATACCTGAATCCGGGATACATTTCTTCATTAGCGTTATCACCAGCATTTGGGTGGGGGACTAACATCGTGAGGGCGCTGCAGCCGTCCGATCCGCTCTGGGTCGGCAGGTACCGGCTGCTTGGACGGCTGGGCAGTGGCGGTATGGGGCAGGTCTTTCTGGGCCAGTCCCCAGGGGGCCGGCTGGTGGCGGTAAAGCTGATCCGGGCCGACCTGGCTGCCGATCCTGAGTTCCGGGCCAGATTCGCGCGGGAGGTGGCGGCGGCACGCCACGTCAGCGGCATGTTCACGGCGGCAGTGGTGGACGCCGACCCGGCCGGGCCGCAGCCGTGGCTCGTCACGGCTTACGTGCCCGGCCCGTCGCTGGCCGATGCGGTGGCCGGACGCGGCCCGCTGCCGGCCAGGTCGGTGCTGACCCTGGCCGCCGGGCTGGCCGAGGGACTGGGCGCGATCCATGCTGAGGGAATGATCCATCGCGATCTCAAACCGTCCAACGTGCTCTTGGCCGGCGACGGCCCGCGGATCATCGATTTCGGGATCTCCCTGGCAGCGAACGCCACCTCCCTGACGGGCGCGGATCTGGTGGTCGGCTCACCCGGTTTCATGTCTCCCGAGCAGGCCCAGGGTCAGGAGGTCGGCCCGGCCAGCGACATCTTCAGCCTCGGCGCGGTGCTC
>DPMS01000718.1 GCA_003541285.1 Actinomycetota bacterium | reverse complement strand
CCTGGGCGATGCAGTTCATCGAGGACCACGAGGCCCTGCCGCGCCGCTGGTACGGGGGTGCGGTCGGGATGATCGGCTTCGACGGGGCCATGAACACCGGCCTGACCCTGCGCACCGCCCACATCAGGCAGGGGGTCGCCACCGTCCGGGCGGGCGCGACCTTGCTGTTCGAGTCCGACCCCGCGGCCGAGGAGCGGGAGACGGAACTGAAGGCGCGCGCGCTGCTGGAGACGCTGGCCGAAGCCGCCCGCGTCCCGGAAGATCCCGGCGCCGAACGCATGGCCGCCCCCGGGCCAGCTGCCCCCGGCCCGGCTGCGCTGCCGGGTGAGGAAATGCGTGTCCTGCTGGTGGACCACCAGGATTCCTTCGTGCATACGCTGGCGGGCTACTTCCGCGAGCAGGGAGCGGATGTGCTCACGCTGCGTGCGCCCCTGCCCGAAGAGGCGCTTGGCGAGTACGCACCTGATCTTGTGGTGCTCTCGCCCGGGCCGGGGCGTCCTGCCGATTTCGCCTGCGGGGACCTGCTGGCACGCCTCGACGCGCGCCGGCTGCCGGCGTTCGGGGTGTGCCTGGGGCTGCAGGCGATGGTGGAGCATGCGGGCGGCGAACTGGCGCTGCTGCGCGAACCGGTCCACGGCAAACCCGGCCGTGTGATCAGGGAAGCCCGGGATGAGGGCCTGGCGGATGGGCTCCTGGCCGGGCTGCCGGCCGAGTTCATTGCGGCCAGATATCACTCGCTGTACGCGGTGCCCGCGCAGGTCAAGGGCGGCTTCGGCGTGACGGCGGTGACGCCAGATGGCGTGGTGATGGCGATCGAAGACCAGGCGGCAGGCCGCTGGGCCGTGCAATTCCACCCCGAGTCGATCCTGACCGCCGCCGGGCGGGTCGGCCACCAGGTCGTCGCGAACGTGCTGCGCCTGTGCCGGGCGTGGGCGGAGCAGCAACTGGTGAGCTGATGCCGCATGTTTCCTGCACATGCCAGTAGGGTGCCGTGCCAGGGGAAAAGTCCAGGCCGAGGAGGACCGCAGTGCGTTACCTTGCCCCCGGAACGCGTGTGCCTGACTCGCAGTACCAGCAGCTGCTCGGTCGCATCCTCAGCTCGGGTGTCCCGGTGCCCACCAGGCAAGGGCCGGCCGCCCTCACCCTGATGCAGCAGACGATGCATTTCGATCTGGCGAACGGGTTCCCGGTGATCACGGAGCGGAGTGTCGCGTCGTTCTGGCGCAAGCCGATCGGCGAGCTGTGTGCCTTCATCAATGGCGCGACGACCCTGGACGAGCTTGCCGATTTCGGATGCAACTGGTGGGGGGAGTGGGCGACGCCGGAGAAGACATCCTCGCGCGGCCTGCCACCGGGTCACCTCGGCCCCGGCTCGTACGGCGGGGCGTTCCGCCATTTCCCGACCGCGGACGGCGGTGAGTTCGACCAGTTCGCGCACCTGGTGGAGCAGATCACCGAACTGCCGGGCGACCGGACCCACTTTGTCTCCCCGTGGATCCCGCAATACCAGGTCCGGGGCCGCGGCAAGACGCCCCGCACCACGATCGCGCCCTGCCATGGCTGGGTCCACGTCCGGGTCATCGGCGGCAGCCTGCACCTGCACATGTTCCAGCGCTCCGGTGATGTGCCGGTCGGGGTGCCTGCCAACATGATCCAGTACGCAGCGCTGCTGCTCATGCTGGAACAGCTCACGGGAATCACCGCCGCTGCCTACTACCACACCATCTCCGATGCGCACATCTACGAGAACCAGGTGGACAGCGTCAAAGTCATGCTCGCGCGCGAGGCCCGCCGCCTGCCCTCGGTGCAGCTGACCGAGGCGGGCCGCCGGGTGAGCGACATCCACGACTTCCGCGGTGAGCACTTCGAGCTGAGCGACTACGACCCTCACCCCTCGATCCCCGCCATCCCGGTCGCGCCGTGAATGCCTCGGTCATCGTTGCCGCGGCAGCCAACGACGTCATCGGCCGGGAGGGCACGCTGCCCTGGCACCTGCCGGGTGACCTGCGCCGGTTCCGCACCCTGACGACTGGTCATGTGGTCGTGATGGGCCGGCTCACCCACGAGTCGATTCTCGGCCGGCTCGGCCACCCGCTCGCCAACCGCACATCCATCGTGGTCAGCCGGACCCTGCGGGATGGCGGGGACGATAGCGTCCTGCTGGCGACCTCACTGGAGTCGGCCCTTGCGGCCGCGGCGGGTATCGGCGCCCTGGCCGGCAGCGGGGAGTTCTTCGTCATCGGCGGGGAGTCGATCTACCGGCAGGCGCTGCCGTCCGCGGACAGGGTCTATCTCACCAGGGTCCACCAGACCGTCACTGGCGACCGCCGGATGCCCACGGGCTGGCTGGCCGGTTTCGAATTGACGTCGCGGGAGGACGCGGCCGATCCGGAGAGCATGACCCGGTATTCCTTCCTCGACTACCGGCGGGCGCCGGCGTGACTTTCTACTGTTTCGAGAACGCACGGACCAGCGAGCAACTAGCGGAGATGCGGCGGCTGGACGCGGCGGGTATCTGCCTGTTCTGCCCGGAAGTGCTCGCCCAGCATGCCCGCCAGCAGATTCTCTTCCAGACCCGGCACTGGACCGCCACGCCGAACGAATTTCCATACCCCGGAACCAGGCTGCACCTGCTGCTCGTGCCGGACCAGCATGCGGCCGACCTGCTCGACCTCACCGAGGAGGTCCGGCAGGATTTCTGGCTGGCACTCGCGGCCGTCTCGGAGAAGCACCAGCTCAGCCATTACGGCCTGGGCGTGCGCAACGGTGACTGCCGGTTCACCGGCGCCACCATCGCACATGTGCATGCCCATGTACTGGTGGGGGACACGCAGGCAGCGGACGCACCACCAGTCCGGATGCGCTTCAGCTCACACCCTGGCTCGCGGGACCGGTCGTCACCGTATCAACCCAGATCAGCCTGATTCCCGCGGCCCGCAGCACCTGTTCACCGTCGAGTACGGAGTACTGCCCGGTGAAGTAGCACCGCCGGAAACCGGCCTCCGCCACCAGGCGTGCGCAGGCCGGGCAGGGGAACGTGGTGGTGTACAGGTCGGCGCCGGCCAGGGAGAGGCCGTCGCGCGCCGCACGCGCGACCAGCGCCGCCTCGGCATGGATGGCAGTGGACAGGTCGGCCCGCACGCCCCGGCCGAACCCGTCGCGTGGATCCCCGTTCAGGTAGGGCGCGTACTCGGTGGGGCGGTGCTGGTTCCAGGCGCAGCCGAGCACCTGCCCTGCCCGGGCGGCGACCGCGCCGACCTGGCGCCACCAGTCGGAACTGCGCTGTGCGGTGGCATCGGCGGTGCCCAGCAGTTCCCGGGCCAGGTCGGTCGCGCAGATCTCGCCATCGAAGGTCACCGGTGCCCGTGTCGTGGCCCACGTGCGGTCCCAGCGCAGGAACGTGCGGTCGAACACCACCTTGCGGCCGCGGCCCAGGTCATGCCGCCCGGCCAGGTCGCGGGTGATCTCCTCATCGGGCATGACGATTTCGCTGCCGGAGACCGCGGCAGGCAGGTCCGCCGGCTCGATCACCCGGATGTGCGCCTGCGGCGCGATGAGCCGCAGGTAACCGGCTGCGCGCGGCGGCGGCAGGGCGCGGATGTCCTTGGCCATGCCCGGGTACTCGCGCCGGAACCCCTCGCCCAGTACCAGGATCTCGCCGGCGTCACTATGACGGGAGAAGAACTGCTCGTATCCGGCGTGCAGAACCGGCAGGTAGAGCAGCACCTGCTTCACTGTTCGGCCCTCACCGTTCGGCCCTCACCGGGCGGCCAGCCCGCACCGGGCGGCCGTCACTGCGGCGGCTGGCCTGACTCACCGGCCTCGCCAGGTTCGGGCAGGCCAAGCTGGATCCGCCGGAGCCGGGCCGACGTGCTGACAGTTGCCATCCGCTCCAGTACTTCCACCCGGCCACAGTAGTGCTCTTCCAGTTCGGCTATCTCCCGCGGGGTGTAGGTGTCCTCGGTCGCCACCAGTACGTCGGGCCGGACCGCCTTGATGAGGCCCCAGCGTTCGTGGTGGAGGTGCTTGAGGGTGACGACCCCCACGCCCCGCTGGTGGGTCACCATCCGCAACCGCTCCATCTGCGGCACGGCCGGCCTGTGCGGCCCCTTGCGGGCACGGATCTTCTCGTCGCTGTCGAGCCCGACGATCAGGAAATCACCGAAGCGGCGCGCCGCCTCCAGGTACATCGAGTGGCCCTCGTGGATGATGTCGAAGGAGCCGCTGGTCAGGACTACCTTGAGGCCAAGCGTTCGCAGTGCTCCGACGATGGCGCTGATCCGCTGGTAGTCCTCGACGAAGCGCAACTCGAAGTTGGAGGCATCGGCGAACAAGCCGCTGTTGACAAGGGCCAGTGTCCCGGGCGGAATCGCCGGGTGGGACCTGGCGGGAGCGGAGGTCCCGTTCGCCGGTGCGTCATGTGGCCACCTGCTCACGCTGCCGATGATAGCGGTCGATTACCGGGACCAGGTGCAACCGCGCCGGGGGCGCCAGATTCAGCACTGAGGGCCGATTGGCCCTGGCGGGAGCGGGTGCTGCAGCATCGAATGAGCCTGGGGGTGACATCTGTGAGTACTAGGCCGATGATCCTGGATGAGCAACTGCCTGTCTTCGATGTGGTGATCGCCGAGCATCTGGTGGTCGACGCGGACCCGGGGACGACCTGGCGGGCCGCGCGTGAGCTGGACTTCATGGGCGTGCACACACCGCTGATGGACGCGGCCATGTGGATGCGGGGGCTCCCGGCCCGGCTGCGCCGTCAGCAGCAGCCGCCACCGCCCGCCCAGCTGCGCCTGGGCGAGGACGGGGGACTGCCGGGCTGGCTGTCCCTCGGCGAGCGGGAAGGGGATGAGATCGCGTTCGGTGCGGTCGGCGTGTTCTGGCAGCCGTCGATCAGCTGGCGTGATGTGCCGCTAGCGGATTTCGCCGGCTTCGCCGAGCCGGGTTACGGGAAGATTGCCTGCAATCTCACGGTCCGCGGGTACGGGGTGGGCCGGACCTTGCTGAGTTATGAGTGCCGGGTCGCGACCACCGACGCGGTGTCCCGGCGGAAGTTCGCCAGGTACTGGTGGCTGATCCGGCCGTTCGTGGCTCACATCATGCGTGCCACGGTGGCCACCATCGGCATGGACGCGCAGGGCCGCACCGCTGGTCAGCGGCACATCACGCCAGTGAGCTGAGCGATTCCGCCACAGCCGGCGAACCGGCTCAGGTCAGCTGACCGGGCCGGCCTGACGGCCGGAGGCCCGCTCCGTTGTGGCTGGCCCCGGCGGGTCGAAGTGAAGGCGCGCACCCGGGGCGCGGGCGGCGACCACGGCTGCGGTCTGGGTGACCATCCCGGGCGGCCCGCTGATGAACACATCGCCGGCGCCGGGCGGGAGATGCCTGGCGGTCACCTCGGGCAGTGTTCCCCGCAGCCCCGGGTAGGCGGGGTCGTGTGAGATCACCGGGATCACTTCCAGGAACGAGCAGGTCCCCGCGAGCCGGCGCAGATCCGGCAGATCATAGAGATCCTCTTCCCGGCGGGCGCCGAAAAGCAGCCGGACATCGGGAAGGGGAGGCGGGCGGTCCGGGCTCGCGAGCGCGTCCAGGATTGCCTTCACCGGTGCCAGCCCGGTGCCTCCGGCGACGCACACCACAGTCCGGGATGTGACCGAATCCACGGTCATGCCGCCGCGGGCGGCGCCCACCAGCACCGTGTCACCGACCTGGGTCTGATGCACCAGCGCGTTACTGACCCTGCCGCCCGGGATCGCGCGGACATGAAGGCACAAGGTACCGTCCGCGCGGGGAGCGTTCGCAACCGAATACTCGCGCCATATCCGTGGCCAGCGTGATACCTGGACGCTGACATGCTGGCCCGGCCGGTAATGGGGCGGATCAGCCGGGTCGAAGCGCAGCCTGAGGACGGCCAGATCGGGACGCCGCAGGTCATGCGTGCCTACTTCGGCCAGCCACCACGGTGGTTCGTCCTGCGCCCCGTGGGCGGCGTCGGTCATGATGGTCGAGATGTAGCTGAGGGCGCCCTCCCAGGCCGCCTTCACCTCGGGAGTCCAGGCGCGACCGCTGAAGGCCTCGACCGTCGCGAGCAGGGCGTCGCAGAACGGCCGGTAATGGCTCTCGGAAACACCATATTTACGGTGGTCGCACGCCAATTCGCTCAGCCACCGCGCGAGCGACTCCGGGTGGTCGCAGCTCCACACATAACGGGTCAGTGCCCCGAAGACGCGCCTGCGCGGGATGTCCATCGACAGCGGGAACATCGGGCGCAGCTCAGGATTACGCAGGAAAAGAGTCGCGAAGAAATAAGCCATAACGTTCTCGGACTCCGGCTCAAGCTGTGCCAGCGACTTCCGCAGCAGGCGGGAATTGAGCTGGCAGGAAGTCTCGTCCGGTTCTCCCGCACACCCGCCCCCGGCATCCGCACGGCCCGGGGATTGGGATGCCGCCTGTGTCTCGTGACCTGGCCCCTGACTGTCTTGTTCGCTGGGCGCGGGCTCTCCCGGCTCGCGGTCGCGCGCAGGCTCAGTGGTCCACACGGGTACCGGGCCGTGCGGTCTGCCTGCGGCCACGGCGCGCCCCCCCGGCACATCGGGGAATCCACTCAGCGCAATCGCCATGCGCTGAGTCTTTCACTGGCACATGGTGCGGACAAGCGATTCCGGCACAACCTGGAACGCCTGTATTATATACAAATGTGCAACTACGATTGCAGTTAGTAAAACGGCCATTCAATAGCCATGAGGCCCGGGCAGTACATGAATGACCCACCACGGGGAGGCTGCTTCCGCGGCGGGCGGCCCGGAAGCAGGCGGGGACCCGCATGACGGTGAACGTGCGCCGGGCGGCACTAGGCTGAGGCGGTGACTTCAGCCGGATACCTGAGGTTTCCACACCTCCACGGCGACCTGCTGACCTTCGTCGCCGACGACGACGTGTGGCTGGCGCCGCGTGCGGGCGGTCGCGCATGGCGGGTGTCGGCCGACCGTGCCCCGGTGAGCCATCCCCGGTTGTCCCGCGACGGCAGCATGCTCGCCTGGACCACTACCCGCGACGGCGCACCCGAGGTGCGCCTGTGCGAGGTTGATGGCGGCCAGGCCAGGCGGCTGTCCTACTGGGGCGACAGCGCCACCAGGGTGGCCGGATGGACTCCCGGCGGCGAGGTCATCGCGCTCACTGCCGCCGGGCAGCCGTTCGACCGATTCACCTGGGCCTACTTCATCCCGGTGACCGGAGGTGCACCCGTCCGGCAGGCGTTTGGCCCGGTTGCGGATGTGGCCCTGGAACCAGCGGGTGCGGCGCTGCTCACCGGGACCTGGGGCCGCGATCCCGCTCACTGGAAGCGCTACCGGGGAGGTACATCGGGGCGGCTGTGGGTCCGGGCGGGTGAGGAGGCCGAGTTCCGCCGGGTGCTGGCCGGGATACGTGGCCAGTTCGCCAGCCCGATGCTGGTCGCGGGCAGGTTGGTGTTCCTGTCCGACCATGAGGGAACCGGCAACCTCTACTCCTGCCAACTGGACGGGAGCGGCCTGCGGCGTCATACCGACCATGACGGTTTCTATGCCCGGAATGCGAGCACAGACGGCGACCGGCTCGTCTACCAGTGCGCCGGGGAGATCTGGATCCTGGACGGGCTCGACGGCGAACCGCGGCCACTGCCGATATCCCTCGGCCCGGCCGCGCCCATGCCTGCGCCACGGCTGGTGTCGGCCGAAGACCACCTGGACGACCTGTCCTGCGACGAATCCGGGCGCGCCAGCGCCGTCGAGGTCGCGGGCACCGTGCACTGGCTGACTCATCGTGACGGGCCAGCCCGGGCGCTGAGTGTGCCCGCCGAGGCACGGGCCCGGCTGCCGCGCGTGCTCGGGTCTACCGGCCAGGTCGTCTGGGTCAGCGACGCACCCGGGGTGGACGCCCTGGAACTCGTGCCCGCATCGGGGCAAGAGCCGGGCGCGGGCTCACCACGACGGCTCGCGACCGGGCAGCTGGGCATGGTCAGCGGCCTGGCAGCCGCCCCGGACGGGACATCGGTGGCGGTGGCATCCAGGGACGGGCAGCTTCACCTGGTAGAGGTCGCCACCGGCAGTGTGAGGCTGCTGGCGGCAGCACAGGACGGCCCGGTCAGCGGGCTGTCCTACTCGCCCGATTCGGCCTGGCTGGCCTGGTCGCACCCGGGGCCGCACCCGCTGAGCCAGATCCGTATCGCCCGCGTCGCCGATGGGACGGTGGTGGACGTCACCGACGGGCGGTTCAGCGACACCGACCCGGTGTTCACCAGGGATGGGCAGCATCTGGCGTTCCTGTCCAGACGCAGCTTCGACCCGGTCTACGACGCCCATTTCTTCGATCTGTCCTTCCCCTACGGCTGCCGCCCGTACCTGGTGACGCTGGCGGCCGCGACCCCCTCGCCGTTCGCCCCGCTGCCCGGGGGCCGCCCGGTGAGCGAGGACACGGCCGGCCTGGAGCCGGGGGCGGGGACAGGAGGTTCAGCCCCGGGACCCGCCGGAACCGGCGCCGGCCCGGACGGCGCGGCGCATGCCGGGAAGGAAGAGCCGGGGCCAGGCCGGGGCCGGCCCGCGGTCACCGTGGACGTCGGCGGCGGCGGGCTGGCCGGCCGGGTGGTCGCCCTGCCCGTGCCGGAGTCGCTGTACTCCTGTCTGCAGGCCGCGGCCGGCGGCCTGGTCTGGCTGCGGAGCCAGGTGACAGGGGTGCTCGGCGAAGGTGCCGCCGACCCCGACGACGATCCGCCCCGGCCCACCCTGGAGCGTTTCGACCTGGGCCGGCGGCGTTGCGGCGAACTTGCCGAGGCAGTGGACTGGTTCAGGGTGAGCGGTGATGGCAGCCGGCTGGTGATCCGCGATCATGCGGGGCTGCGGGTCGTCTCCGCAGAGCGCCAGGAAGGCGGGGACGGGCAGGGGCCGGTGCAGGTGGACCTGTCACGCGCACGGTTCCTGGCTGACCNNCGGGGAACGGGGCCCCTCCCATGCCTACGTGCGCCCGGCGGCGCGGCCGGAGCAGCCGGTCACCCCACCGGTCGCCTATCTCGGCGCCGACCTGGCGCAGGCGGCCGACGGCAGCTGGCAGATCGCCCGGGTGCTGCCAGGCGAGTCCTCCGACCCACGGGCCCGGTCCCCGTTGTCCGCCCCGGGCACTGCCGTCTTTGCGGGGTCGATCCTGCTGCAGGTGGACGGGCAGCCGGTAGACCGGGCATCGGGCCCCGCGCCGCTGCTGACCGGGGCGGCCCGCAAACCGGTGGAGCTCACCGTCGCCGACCCCGGCAGTCAGCCACGCCGGGTTGCGGTGATCCCGCTCGCCAGCGACCGCCGCCTGCGCTATCAGGACTGGGTAGTGGGCAACCGGCAGCGCGTCCGCGAGCTGAGCGATGGGCAGGCCGGATACCTGCACGTGCCGGACATGATGGGGGAGGGGTGGGCGCATTTCCACCGCGATCTGCGCGGGGAGATGGCCCGGGACATGCTGATCCTGGACGTGCGCCAGAACCGCGGCGGCCACGTCTCCCAGCTGGTGGTAGAGAAACTAGCCCGCCGGATCATGGGCTGGGACGTGGCACGCGGGCTGCGGCCCTTCACCTATCCACGGGATGCGCCGCGCGGGCCGGTGGTCGCGCTCGCGGACGAGTTCGCCGGGTCCGACGGGGACATGATCACCGCCGCCCTGCGGATCCTCGGGCTGGGCCCGGTGGTGGGGACCCGTACCTGGGGTGGGGTGATCGGCATCGAGGACCCGTTCGAGCTGATCGACGGGACCGCGGTGACCGTCCCCAAATATGCGATCTGGCTGGACACCTACGGCTGGGGGGTAGAGAACCACGGCGTTGACCCCGATGTGGAGGTCATCATCTCCCCGGCGGACTGGGACGCCGGGCGGGATCCGCAACTCCACACCGCGGTCCGGCTGGCACTGGAAGCCCTGGCGTCCCGCCCGGCCGCCAGACCACCGGACACCTCGGGCCGGCCTTCCCGGCGACGGCCCCCGCTGCCGCCGCGCCCCTGATACCCGGTCCTGGTCCTCCGCTTAGATGGGCGACTGGTAGCCCGCCACCCAGTGATCCTGGACCCACACCAGGGCGGCGGTCCAGGTGCCGGTCAGCTCGAGCGCGCCGATCGTGACCAGCATGGCCCCACCCAGCCGGGTGATGAGCCGGGCGTGCCGCCGGGCGAAGCCGAACGCCGTCATGCCACGCTGGAACACCAGCGCGACGATCAGGAACGGGATGCCAAGTCCCAGGCCGTAGGCGAACATCAGGACCGCTCCCCGCGCGGCTGTGCCGGACGTCATGGCCAGGCCCATGACCACGGTCAGTGTGGGACCGATGCACGGCGTCCAGCTCACCCCGAACAGGACACCGAGCACCGGTGCCCCGGCGAGCCCGGCCCGGGGGCGCACGGAAGGCCGCACGATCCGGCCGGTGATGGGAAACCGGTCGAACACACCGGCGAACAGCAGTCCGAGAATGATCGTGACCACGCCCAGGATCTGGGTCAGCCCCACGACATGGGTCCTCAGCACGGCACCGAGCCCGCCGAAGAGCACCCCCTCGCTGGCGAACACGGCCGAGAAACCGAGCACGAACAGCAAGGTGCCCACGAGGGTACGGCGGCGCGCCGGCCGGGGCGAGACCCCCGCGGGGGGCGCCAGCACAGCGGTCCCTGGACGGCCGCCGCCCGGTGCACCAGCCTGCCCGCCCACCGGGCTGGCCAGCCTGGCACCTGCTGCCCCGGCGGTTCCCCCCGCGGCGCCTGAGGCCTGCGCGTCCACCCCGGACATGCCGGTGACATAGGAGAGATAGCCCGGTACCAGCGGCAGGACGCACGGGGACAGGAAGGTGACCGCGCCCGCAGCCACCGCCACCGGGACCGCAAGGATCAGCGGCCCGGCCAGCATCACATGGTCGACCCCGCTCATGGCTTGCCCTTCTTTCCGGTAGCGCGCCTTCCTGGACGCGCGTGGCCCGCGCCCCAACTTATCCCGCCCGGGCCGGATCCGCCCAGCGGGCCATTGCTGATCCGCTGCTTGTGGGTTACTGTGCGAACAAGTTTGATTCTGTTTCATAGCTGGCCCGGTCCCGGTGGGCCGGTGCGACGGCAGATCCGTACGGCAGCCGTGTCCGTGGCCGGCTGTGCGGCCAGCCCCGGCGGTCAGCTGTCGTTCGTGAACGACGAACTGTCGATACTCGCCCAGGTGCCCGATGGCCTCGGAGCGTGTTGTTGGCTCGTGACCAGCGCGGCCACGCGTGATTGTGGTCAGGTCCCACCTGCGCCCCGGCCTGCGATGTGACCATCCGGCCGGGTTGACCGAGACGTACGGATGCCGCAACGATGTTGCCTATGCGAACGAGCCCCCCATTCCGCGCCGACCATGTCGGCAGCCTGCTCCGCCCCGATAACCTGCTGGCAGCCCGGGAAGACCTCGCGGCCGGGCGGATCACCGCCGGGCAGTTGCGGGAGATCGAGGACGAGGCCATCGCCGCCGTGGTGGCGATGCAGCGCGATGTCGGGCTGCAGTCGGCGACTGACGGGGAGTTCCGCCGGGCGTCATGGCACATGGACTTCATCTACCAGATCGGCGGGGTCAGCAAGGCGCCCGGCAACCTGGCGGTCAAGTTCCACAACCCGGGCGGCGACATCGAGTTCACGCCGGCCGCTCTGCACGTCGCCAGCAAGATCAAGCTGGACAAGACGATCTTCGGTGAGGATTTCGGCTATCTGCAGTCGGTGGCCGGGCCCGGGGTCACGCCGAAGCTGACGATTCCCTCGCCGAACATGGTGCACTACCGGGGCGGGCCGGCCGCGATCGACCCGGCCGTGTATCCCGACATCGAGGAGTTCTGGGCGGATCTGGCTGCCGCCTACGCCGATGAGGTCACCCGGCTGGGCGAGATGGGCTGCACCTACCTGCAGTTCGACGACACCTCGCTGGCCTACCTCAACGACCCGGCCCAGCGCGCCGAGATCGCCGCCCGCGGCGAAGACGCCGAGCACCTGCACCTGCGCTACATCGCCCAGGTCAACAACTCCCTGGCCACCAAGCCGGCCGGGATGGCCGTCACCACCCACCTGTGCCGCGGTAACTTCCGCTCCTCCTGGGCCGCCTCGGGCGGCTACGACTTCGTCGCCGAGGCCCTGTTCAACGACCTGAACGTGGACGGGTTCTTCCTCGAATTCGACGACGAACGCTCCGGCACCTTCGAACCGCTGCGGTTCGTCCCGCCCGGCAAGATGGTCGTCCTGGGCCTGGTCACCACCAAATCCGGGACCCTGGAAGATCCCGACGACCTCAAACGCCGCATCGACGCCGCCGCCAAATACGTCCCCATCGACCAGCTCGCCCTGTCCGGCCAGTGCGGCTTCTCCTCCACCGTCGAGGGCAACACCCTCACCTACGACCAGCAGGTCGCCAAACTCGAGCTCATCGTCAGCGTCGCCCACGACGTCTGGGGGTAGCCGGCGCCGGCCTGGGGCGGCTCAGGGCCAGGGCAGCACGGTCAGGGCCGGCCACTGCTGGCGCCATCGCCGCGTCTTGGCCTCGTAGACGCCGCGTGGCGCCAGCACCGGGTTAGGGCGCGCCACCAGGCTGAACACGTCAGCCAGCCCATGCGGGGCGTACACGCGCCATCGCCCACCGGGCTCCAGCCGCACCCCCAGGCAGGCTGTGGTCGCCTCGAAGGTGTCGATCGCGGCCTCGGTGGACTCGTGCGGCGGGCAGGGCACGCCGAATTTCGGCTCGTACCAGAGGTGGACGCGGGCCTGGTTGCGGATCTGGACCGGGACGGGCAGGCCGCCGAATACGTCGTGCCCGGCCCGGATGACCGTGTCCTCGGCCTCCCAGGACAGGTCCGCGGCATCGAAGTAGGCCAGGTCGTAGTCGAGGATGCCAGCCTCGGGCGGCTGGCCGGTGGCCACATTCCAGACGGTCTGATACAGGCAGCCCGCGACCAGATACCAGCCCGGCAGGTCCAGGCCGGCGGCCCGGGCAAGCACCTCGCCGAGGGTGTGATTGCGGCTCAGCGCCGCCCGGAAGTGCTCCACCTGCTCATCGATGGGGAGCCGGGCAATATCCACCCGCACTTTCTACCCCAGGTCCCGTAAGGTACCGCGGGAGATGGATCTAGCACCGCTGCGGACCTCGCGCGACTTCCGGTTCCTGTTCAGCAGCCGGACCGTCACCCTGCTGGGGACGCAGGCCGCCGATTTCGCGCTCCTGGTACAGGCGGAACGGCTCACCGGCTCCGCTTTCGACCTGGGCCTGCTCGGCGCGGTGGAACTGGTGCCGCTGATGGTGTGCGGCCGGTATGGCGGCACGGACCGTCGCCCGTGACCAGTGGCGGCTAATCACGGCTCCTTTCTCCTGGACTGCTCACCGTTGCCATTAAAACACAAGCCCGAAAAGACGCACCGGGACCATTCCCCCTCTGGGTCCTGCTCCCATTCAGCGCATGGGAAGGCATGCCAGCCATTCCGCCACAGCATGTCATGTCCCGGCCGCTCTCCCGGCGGGTCGACCTGGTAGGAAGCCACAACGCCGCCTGCTGTGTCTGTGATAACCAGCCTGCCGCGCTGCCGCAACGACCAGCGCGCAACATGAGGGATAAATCTGCTGTTCGTGCTCAACTCAGATCCCCCCTTCTTGCCCGTCATCCGCTCAGCACGCAATAGACGACTTTCCCGCCGGACGGGGTGAAGAAATAGCCCCATTCCTTGCTCAGCGCTTGCACCAGCATCAAGCCGCGCCCGCTCTCATCCTCCGCGTCGGCATCCGCTATTAAGGGCGGCCCGGGGTCAGTGTCGAAGACCTCCACGGTCACCCGCCCAGCCAGGTGCCGCAGAGTGAGGGAGATATGCTCCACATCCGCCAGCGCGGAATATCTCAGATGCTCCACGTCGGTGCTGGCTGCTTTCACAGCATTGGTGACAAGCTCGCTGACTAGCAATTCTGCTGTCTCGACAGTTTCCGGCCATAGCCGCCACGCACATAGCGATGTATTAGCCATCCGCCGTGCCCAATATGGCGCGTTCGGCAGCGCCTCCATGTCCAGCGATGAGAATGCTTCTCCTGGCACCCGCGGCTGCGGGTAAGCACGCGTGGCGTGTTCGGTCACGGCTTCCTCCCGACGCCGCCGAGAAAGCGCAGGGCAGGGAGATCTTCTGGCTTCCGGTTGTTTCCGCGCCACTGGTCGACTTCGACCAGCCCAGGCTTTACAAGGCCGAATCCGGCGAAAAATTTGCTTATCTCGTCCCTGCCCCGGAACACTGCCGGGGCGCTCGCTCGTGCATATACGCGCTCGATGGTTGAAATCGCATCTGGCGCGGTGCCATCCCTGGATATGTGTGATACCGCTAGAAAGCTGCCCGGCGGCACCTGATCCCTGAACGCGGTAACCGCTAAGTAGGGATTATCCGAGTCTGCGATGAAGTGAAGCACCGCTACGAACAGGATGCCTACGGGGCGGCCGAAATCAATGATTTGCCGGAGTGCGCTGTTCCGGATGATATTCAGCGGATAGCGGATATCTCCGCGAATTGCCGCTACGCCTGAGCCTGCGCCTGCCAGCAGTGCGCGGCTGTGGACAGTGACTATCGGATCGTTATCGACGTAAACTACTCTCGCCCCAGGCATGGCGGACCTGGCAACTTCGTGAACGTTCGGGCTCGTTGGGATTCCGGTGCCAAGGTCTATGAACTGATCGACACCATTGCGGGCCATATACTTGACAGCCCGCACCAGGAATTTCCTGTTCGCTAGGGCAACCCGGCGTCCGTGCGGAACGACAGACAAGGCCTCTTCCGCCACTTGCCGGTCTGCGGCAAAGTTCTCTTTTCCGCCAAGGTAATAGTCGTAGATCCTCGCTGGCGACGGCACAGTCACGTCAATGTTGGATGGTTCGTCGGGATTGGTTATGCTCCAGCTCATCATCCGTCTATCACCTCCCAATCGGTATGCATTGGCCGAACGGCTGCGTTGGCCTAGACCAAGGTTGCGCCGTAGGGCGGGACCCCGGTACCGCAGGCGCGGGACACCAAGGACGTTCTAAGATGGAAACGTCCCTGTCTCAGTCCCGGAGAGGCGGACGGATGGCGAACGAACGACTGCGCGCGGCCCTGGTCCGCGACCGCTGGAGCGTGTCGCGCTTCGCGGAGGCACTCGGCGTTGATCCCAAGACCGTTGAGCGCTGGATCACCAAGGAACGGACTCCGCACCGGAGGACGGCGCTGGCTGCTGCCCGCCTTTTAGGGGAAGATCCCGCCTACCTGTGGCCGGACTTCGGCTCCCGTGTTGTCACCGATGAAACGCACGGCGAGGTGGTCACCGTGTATACGGAGCGGAGCGCTGTCCCAACCTCACTGTGGCTTTCACTGCTCCAGACGGCGCGGGAGAGGGTCGACATACTTGTGTATGCCGGACTGCATCTGCCGGAAGCTAACCCGACCTGGGTCAAGGAGATTCAGAAGAAATGCGAGGAATCAGTTTTCGTCCGCATTGCGTTCGGCGACCCTGACTCTGCCGAAGTGCGCGCGCGCGGAGACGAGGAAGGCGTCGGGGAAGGGATGGCGGCACGCATAAACTATGCTTTCGCCTGGCACCGGCCTATCCTCGGCGGGCCGAATCTCTCTGTCGCATTTCATTCAACAGTGCTCTATAATTCGATCTTGCAGTTTGATGACCAGATGCTTGTCAATCCGCATATCTATGGCATGCCCGCATTCCGTGCCCCAGTGATGCATCTGCGGCGGATTCCTGGCGGGCCCCTGTTCGATACTTACGCCGAGTGCTTTGAGAAAATTTGGGCAAACGCCAGACCGCTAGATCTCAAGGATGGGTCTTAGCAATGCCGCGAGTCGATTATCTCAACGATCCCAACGCGCCCCAAGCTAACAGCATCGTCCCCGCCGTAAGCGCCATCGTGCCGGACAGTGACGGCCGGATACTGCTTATCCGTCGGACAGACAATGATTACTGGTCGATCCCCGGCGGGGGCGTCGAGCCAGGTGAATCTGTTAGCCAGGCAGTCACGCGCGAGGTCAGGGAGGAGACGGGCATTGACTGCGAGGTCTCCGGACTTGTCGGCATCTACTCCAACCCCGATCGTGTTGCCGCCTACGATGACGGTGAAGTGCGCCAGGAATTCTCGATCTGCTTCGTCACGCGGATGCTGGGCGGGACAATGGCCACAAGCCGCGAATCGTCAGAGGTCCGGTTCGTGCCGGCACAGGATATTCCTGACTATGACATGCACCCGTCGATACGGCTCCGCGTGCAGCACTATCTGGAAAGCCGATCCACTCCATACATCGGCTAAACCGGCACATTGGCAGGCAGGCCAGAGTTCGTTCACAGCACCCAGCCAACGATGAATACGCCAGCCCCAACGCTCTGGTTACCTCATGATCCGGCCCGTATGTATTACAGTCGCGGTTTCACGTTGAGTTGCCGTTGATGTCGGATGAGTAGCTGCCGGTCCCCTCGCGGCGGGGTTACGGTGAGTGGTGGTTCCTGGGGGCCAGGGCAGCGCGGTTGCTGCGGGAGTTACAGCCGTGTGATCTGGGGCGGCCGTGGCGCGTTGCCTGGTTTGTGGAACAAGACGGATACGACACGGCCGCGCAGGCCAGCATAGGAGATGTCGCGGATTGCGCGGCGAGGGCAGATGGCCAGGTCACGAGGGTGCTGCGGACCGTGATGGCGCAGCGGCGCAGCGCGGCGGCGGCACTGGATTACGTGGCGGCGCTGTCGCCAGGGACGAAGGCGAACTGCTGGTCGCTGGCGGAATCGGCTGGTCACGAGGGCCAGTACCGGATGCAGGCGCTGCTGAGCTCCTACCGGTGGGACTGGACGGAACTGCGCGCGGCGCTGCCGGCGCTGGCCGTCGCGTGGATCCCCGATCCTGCGGGGGACTTGATCGGCCCGGGCATCGCGATCGACGAGACCGCGCAGCTCAAGCACGGGGACGCCACCGCGTGCGTGGCGCCGCAGCACGCCGGGATCACCGGCAAGGTGGAGAACTGCGTGACCACGGTGTTCTCCGCCTACGTCACCGCCAGCGGGCAGGCGTGGGCGGACTTCGGTGTGTACATGCCCGAGCGCTGGGCGCGGGATCTTCCGCGCCGCCGCGCGGCGGGGATCCCCGATGACCTGGAGTTCGCCACCAAGCCGCAGCTGGCCATGAACCAGCTCGGCCGGCTGACCGCGGCCGGGCTGCCCGCCAGGTGGGCCGCGTTCGACGAGGTCTACGGGCGCAGCGAGGAGCTGCGCAAGCAAGCCGCGAAGGCCGGGCTGGCGTATGCGGCGATCGTGCCATGCGACTACATGGTCACCATGCCGTCCGGCACGGCGATCCGGGCTGATCACGCCGTCAAGGACGCAGTGTTCGAGCGCCGCTCGTGCGGGAACGGGTCCAAAGGCCCCCGCTACAGCGACTGGGCGATGACCGCCACCGCCATCAAAGGGCAGTGCCTGCTGATCCGGCGGCTGATCTCCCGCCCAGGCCAGCTCACCTTCTACCTGTGCTGGGCGCCGCCAGGCCGGCCCGCCACCATGACCTATTTCATCACCATCGCCGGGCGGAGATGGCCGGTGGAAGAAACGTTCAAGACCGGCAAGGACGTGCTCGGATGGGACCAGACCCAGGCCCGCAGCTGGGACGGGATCTGCCGGCACACCGCCCTGGCCGCCCTTGCCCAGCTCCGGGCCGCCGCCATCCGCAACGCACTGACCGGCAGCATCGCCCTTCCCGCCGCCCCCGGCGGCACAGGTCACGACGGCTGCGTGACGGGCGGAGATGACCACATCAGCGACGCTGACCTGCAGATTCCTCTCGGCGACTCGCCCGTCCCGGCCCGCAGCGGCCAGCCCTGCCCGCCCGGCATCGCCCCCATCAAGCTGTCGATCGCCGAGACCGCCCGGCTCGCCGGCCTCGCCAGGCAGTACGCCGCCGGGCTGATCACCCGCGCCCGCCTGGCCTTTGCTCTGCGCTGGTCGCTGCGACGACGTCGCCACCAGGCCGCCGCCCGGTGGCATCACTACAGCGCCCGGTTCCTCGCCGCGTCAGGATAGCCAGCCGCAGCCAGGAAGGAGGTGACGGAATATAACACCCGCAGCCAGCCAAGACCTCACGCTGAGCGGCAGCGCGGCCACGTACCGGAAAACCGCGACTGTAGTA